>NZ_JAKJEW010000032.1:0-42352 GCF_022705245.1 Candidatus Skiveiella danica
CGGCTCTCCTGCGTGACGTTTGTTTGTCAACACATTATTGCCAGCTGTTGCGCGCCACCCGAAACGGAAGAGAACCGTTTTTTCTCTATTTTTCGCTGAAAACAGGGTTTGGGGCCCGTTTGGGTGATTCAAGGCTGCCTGGTGTCGCCCGCAGGCTTCACCAACGGCTCCAGCGCCGGTGCCGGGCCCGGGTCATAGGGCGCGGTGGACGGGCGGGCCGGTGCGTTGGCTGCCGGTGCCGGCATCACGGCTGATGGCGCCATCGGCGGTGGCACCGTGCTGGCCTGCGGCACGGGCACCGCGCCTTCAGACACACCGTTGATGCGCTTGCCCACCACGCGCACGCTCCACTGGCCGTAGTTCTGCCGGAACAGCCAGCTGCCCCAGCGGAACTTCTCGTCCAGCACGGTGCCCACTGTCACGTCCTTGCAGAAGGCCGGGTCGGCCGGCAGGTCGAACTGCAGCGCGTTGATGTGGTCCTTCGCATGCTCCAGCGGATCCAGGGTCCAGTGCAGCTGGCGCACCTCCAGCGTCAGCAGGCATGCCGGCAACGGGCCAGGGGGCGTGGACGGTTTGGCGGGTGGCTTGGCCTGCGCAAGGGACTGGAGAAGGATGGCGGAGACGGTGGCCAGCGCGGCCAGCAGCGATCGGGAACGGATTGAAATCATCGTGCGGGCATTCTAGGAAGCTGGCTGACGCACGGCTGGCGGGCTGCATACCGGCAGTTCCAGCATCTCCCACTGCTGCAACACCTTCACCTGCCGCTGCAGGTAGTCGGTGGGGATGGCCTGCGAGCCCCACACCGGCACGCGCCCGGCGTATTCCCCCAGCAGCCAGAACTGGCGCACCGCCATGAAGGGCGCCAGCGCAGCGCGGTCGGCCTCGCCCAGCGGGCGCAGCGCCTGGTAGGCCGTGATGAAGTGGCCCCAGCGCGTCAGGTCCTTCGCGCTCCACGCGCCGTCCACGCTGCGCGGGTGCAGCCACCACGGGTACACCGCCAGCTCATAGGCCAGGTAGCCGGGGCCGGTTTCGTCGAAATCGAAGAACACGGCCTGCAGCGTGCCATCGTCGCGCGCGGTCACAAAGTTGTTGTCGCTGTGCGCGTCGCCGTGGCAGAGCACCTGGGTCAGCTCGCCGAGCGCGAGGATGCGGTCGTGCAGGCGCTGGCCAAGGGCCTCGAATTGCGGGCGCAGTTCGGCGGTCAGGGTGGGCGCGCGCAGCAGGTGCTGCAGGGGGCGCATCAGCAGGTAGTCCAGGTCCAGCGTGTAGTGGCTGGCGCTGCTGGCAAAACCCTCGCCGGCCGCATGCAGCTGCGCCAGCCCGCGGCCAAAGGCCTGGATGCGCTCGGGCTGGTCGCCGGTGGCAGTGCCGTCCAGGTGCTCGAACAGCATGAGCGCGCGCTCCCCCTCGGGCAGCTGCACGCGACGGGCGACCTCGCCGGTGCGGGTGCGCAGGCAGGTGGCCACCGGGCAGCCGCGCGCGCGCAGGTGCTGCAGCACCTCGGCCTCGAACCCCAAGTGGGGCTCGCCGCGCGGGCGCTCGGCGCACAGCCGCGCCACCACATGGCGCCCGTCGGTCAGCGTGAGCCGGTACACCTGGTTGAAGCTGCGCCGCAGAAATTCGCCGGCCACCACCTCCCCCAGGGAGTAGTTCGCCTGCACCACCCGGGCAATGGCCGCGGCCGTCGGGGCGGACTGAGAAATCTCCAGATTCAATTCGGGGCTCCCGACGTGAAAGGGGCGCGATTATAGGAGTGCATGACCGGGGCCGGCAGGCATACTTGGCCGGTCCCCCAAGGAGTCTGAACATGGTCTTGCTCGAATTCGCCATGAACCCGCCCGACCGCGGCGACGGCCTCAGCGCCTATGTGGCGCGCATTCTGGATGTCATCGACCGCAGCGGCATCACCTACCGCCTCACGCCCATGGGCACCATTCTGGAAGGCAGCTTCGACGAGGTGATGCAGGTGGTGGGCGACTGTTTTCGCGCGCTGGAGCCCGATTGCGAACGCATCGGCATGAACCTCAAGATGGACTACCGCGCCGGCACCGCATCGCGCCTGCACAGCAAGGTGGACGCGGTGCAGCGCCACCTCGGCCGCAAGGTACAGACCTGAGGGGCCGCGACGCCCTACCCCGCCGCCACGCCCGTTTCCTTCACCACCGAGGCCCATTTGCGGGTTTCGTCGGCGATGAAGCGTTCGAACTGCCGCGGCGTGTTGGCGACCACCACGTTGACCTGCTCTTCGTGGCTGCGCACCACATCAGGGCTGCGCAGCGCCTTGACGATCTCGCGGTTCAGCGCCTCCAGCACCGCAGGCGGCACGCCTCTTGTCGTCACCACACCTTGCCAGGTGTCGAACACGAGGTCGGCATACCCGAGTTCCTTGAAGGTCGGCACCGATGGCATCTGTGGCATGCGGACGGAACTGGTCACCGCCAGCGGCACGGCCGTGCCGGCCTTGAGGTGCTCCCAGACCGCCGACGACGTCTCGTACAGCAGGGGCACATGGCCGGCGACAAAATCCTGCACGGCGGGTGCTGTGCCCTTGTAGGGGACGTGGGTGATGTCGAGGTTGGCACGCGTCTTGTAGATCTCCCCGACCATGTGGCCGATGGTTCCGGTCCCGGTCGAGGCGTAGGCCAACCGGCTGCCGCCCCGCACGGCGGCTTCGATTTGCGCGAGCGAGGTGATGCCGGTGCTCTTGTGCGCCATGAGCACGCTGACCGAGCGCGAGAACTGCGTCACCGGCTGGAAATCCCGCAGCACGTTGTACGGCTGGCTCGGGAAGACGGCTGGGTTGATGGCCAGCGTGCCGATGGTGCCCAGCAGCAGTGTGTAGCCGTCGGCCGGCGCCTTGGCCACGAAGTCGGAACCGATCATCCCGCTGGCACCGGGCCGGTTGTCCACCACCACGTTCCAGCCCGCGTCCTGCCGCAGGTGCTCGGCCACTTGCCGCGCGCGGATGTCGGAGGTACCTCCGGCCGGAAACGGAACAACCCAGCGAATCGACCGGGCGGGATCAGGAAACCCGGCGGACGGCTGCGCCCGCAGCGGGGCAAGATGCAGGCCGGCAACGGCAAGGGGCACGGCCTGAAGCAGGTGGCGACGACGCATGGTCAAAATGTATGACGAAATTTGATAATTTCATACTATACGGCTTTGAAGCGGTGATCTCCGGTCGGTAGCATCTGTCGGCTATTCCACCAACACAAGGAGCAAACCCATGGCCCACCTGAATCCGGTTCCCCTGGCTGAGGTAAAGGACGACGACATCCGCGAGCGCTTCGAGCACTACCGGCGCACACGTGGCTTCACGCCCAACAGCATCATGACCATGGTGCGCCGACCCAACATCGTGCGGGCGTTCATGGCGCTGAACCAGGCGGTGCTGTACGAGGGCACGGTGCCGGAAGAGACCAAGATGCTGGTGAGCCTGGCCTGCAGCTATGCGGCGGGCTGCCTGTATTGCCAGTCGCACATGACGAACCTGGCGAGCATCTACAAGGCCTCCGACGAGAAGATCGCGGCGCTATGGGACTTTGAAAACAGCGACGTCTTCAACGACGCCGAGCGCGCCGCGATCCGCCTGGCGCTGAAGGCGGGCGCCCAGCCCAACGAGGCCGGCGCGGCCGACTTCGACGAGCTGAAGAAGCACTACACCGACGAGCAGATCGTCGAGATCGTGGCCAGCATCGCGCTGTTCGGCTACCTCAACCGCTGGAACGACACCATGGCCACCGCGCTGGAGCCGCTGGCCACCCAGGTGGCCGAGCGCGCCATCGGCCCGGCAGGGTGGACGCCGGGCAAACACGGCTGAGCCAATCCGGGCGTCAGGCGCCCGTCGCCGCACCGGCGGGTTTGCGCGCCACGACGTAGGGCCGCACATCGCGCCCACGGCTGGCATGGCGCTCGACGCCGAGCACCTCCAGCCCTTGTCGTTTGCAGGCGGCCACCAGATCGGCCTCGCGCAGGTTCAACACCGGCGGCGCCAGGCGCAGGGCGCGCATCAGGGGCACGGCCAGGCCGGGAATGAGCGGATTAATCTCCCGCAAGCAGGGCGTTTTGGAGATGAACCATCCGCCCGGCTTGAGCACGCGGGCGCACCGCGCCGTGGCGGCGTCCAAATCATCGAGCAGGTGCAGCACGTTGAAGGCCAGCACCGCGTCGAACGGCCCGTTCAGGTCACCGGCCGTGGCATCGGAATCCTCCACCTGAAACCGCAGCGCGGGCCGGGGGCTCAGCGCCAGCCGCTGATTGGCCAGGGCAATCATCTGCGGCGCAATGTCGGTGGCCAGGTAGGGGCCGGTGAACAACGACAGGGTCAGCGCCGTGGAGCCGGTGCCGCAGCCGATCTCCAGCACCGACGCGCCGGGCCCGAGCAACTCCCGCGTGCGCACCAGGCTGCGCTCGTAACCCGCCCAGTCGCCGATCGTGCCGCCCGCGTAGCCGCTGGCAAAGCGGTCCCAGAAACGGGCTTTGAAGGATGCGGACGAGGTGTGGGTTGCTGACGGGTTCTTGGACATGGGGCTTACCGGAACGGTCGATTGAGGGCTATGCCCGCTCCAGCACGAACCCGATCGCCGCACCCACCGCCGCCACCTGCGCGGCGATGCACTGCTCGGGCGTGGCGCGGGGGCTGTCGGGGTAGACCTCGGTGGTGGTGGTGTAGCGCGCACCGGTGAGGCTGGCGCACAGGCCCCAGGCTTTCAGCGGGTAGCGGATCACGCCCGGCGCCACTTCGGGACAGCCGATGATCTCGCCCTTTTCATCGGCTGGGGCGATGTGCGTCACCCGCGCCACGGCGTCGATGATGGCCTGCTGGAATTCAGGTTGCGGGTTCTCGGTGTCGTCCACCAGGTAGAAGCCGTCCGGGATGCTGCCGGGCTCGAAGGGTTTGCCGTCTCGCGCGGCCAGCGCCGGCCGGAAGACCGTTTCGTCGGTGTCGGTGGTCTCATGCAGGTCGATGTGCGCCGCAAACTGCCCGAGCCAGGGCGCCACCAGCCCCATCAGTGCCGCCGATTCGGGTGCCGGGCTGGGTGTGCGAAAGGAACGGTTGGGGTCCACCGCATCGAAGTTCCAGCGATGGATGCGCTCGTAGGCCCAGGGGCTCACGCAGGGCGCCACCAGCAGATTGACTCGCCCGGCAAAGGCTTCGGCATGCTGGTCGAGGAATCGCAGCGCGCCGTGCACGCCGCTGGTCTCGTAGCCATGCACGCCACCCGTCACCAACACCCCCGGCAACTCGGGCTGCCACGCACCGGCCCGCAGTGCCAACAGGGGAAAGCGCTCGATGCCATAGGCCAGTTCGCCGTAGGGGATGACGTCATAGCGCGCCGCCAGCCGTTCAACCGCGGCCAGCACATCGTCGGCGTAGCTGCGCTGGCGCACCTGGCCGGCGCGCCATTCGGCCAGCTCGGCCGGACCCCAGGGCTGGCCGGGGGTGCCGATGGGATGGGTCGCGGGTTCGGTCATGGTGTGGGGTCTGATCCCTTGTTTTGGATGGCGGGCGCCGGGGTGGCAGCGTTGGATTATGCGCAGGGCGCTCGCCGGTGGCGCACGGCAAATCGGACTAGACTTTGTCCCTCGCGAAGCTTTCGCCCTCTCACGGCTTACCGCAGGAACCCGCCATGAAGAAACTCAACGTCACGATCCGCCTTGAAATGTCCGTGCCCGATGACTGGGAACTGGTCGAAACGTCGGAGGGCGGTCTGGTCGTGAAACTGCCCAACCAGCAGTACCTGGACCTGGCCATCGAGCCCCTCTTCGCCGAGGACCCGGAAGAGACCTGGAGCACCACGGAGGACGAAGGCGTGCTGAATGACATCCTGGACATGGTGGAGGCCGAGCAGGTGCTCTACGAGTTCGTCACCCATTGATCCGGGGCGCCACGGGGCGCCGGGCAGGAAATCCGATGCCGGCCTAGAATCCGCGACACCTCGCCCGCGGCCCGGCCGCATCCTCAACCAAGGTCCTCCCATGCCCACACTTCGACTGAGCTATTTCGACTTCCACGGCGGCCGCGCCGAACCGGCCCGCCTGGCCCTGCACATCGGCGGCGTCGCCTTCGAAGATCATCGCATGGACTACGCCGCATTTGGCGCGTTCCGCAGTTCCACGCCCTTCGGCCAGGTGCCGACGCTGGAAGTGGACGGCGTGCTGGTCACGCAGTCCGACGCAATCAACCGGTACGTCGGCAAGCTCACTGGCCTGTACCCCACCGACCCCTTCCAGGCCCTGCTGTGCGACGAGGTGGCCTATGTGGTGGAAGACGCTGGCGTCAAGATGGGCCCCACCTTCCGCCTGACCGGCGAGGCCCAGAAAGAAGCCCGTCTGGCGCTGGTCAACGGCTCCATGCCCGTCTACCTGGCCTGGCTGCAGAAACAGCTGCTGGCGCATGGCGGCGAGTACTTTGCCGACAACCGGCTCACCGTGGCCGACCTGAAAGTGTTCGTCGATGTGCGCGGCCTGAACTCCGGCCGCCTGGACCACATTCCCACCGACCTGGTCGAGCGCGTGGCACCTGCCCTCAACGCGCACGCCCAACGCATCGCCGCCCTGCCTGCGGTGGCCGCGTATTACGCGAAATTCGGGCTCTGAGCGCCCGCCCCCGGCACCATGTCCGGCCCTGACAACCTGACGCCAGTGATTCGCGGCTTTCATGCGCACGTCTACTTTGGCCCGGACACCGTGGAGCAGGCCCGCGCCTTGTGCACCGAGGCGGCCACACGCTTCGGCGTGACGATGGGCCGGGTGCATGAAAAGCCGGTGGGCCCGCACCCCGACTGGAGCTGCCAGCTGTCGTTCAGCCCCGAGGTTTTCGGCGACGTGATTCCCTGGCTGGCCATGAACCGGGACGGTTTGGTGGTGTTCGTGCACCCGATCAGCGACAACCAGTTGGTGGACCACCGCGACCGCGCGCTGTGGATGGGTGCCGTCCGCCCGCTCGACCTGAGCGTGCTGCCGGACGGGCCCGGGGATTAGCCTTCAGCCGCTTGCCGGCAAGTCTTGCAGCTGCTGGTGCGCCGGGCTGTCCCGGTCCAGCGGCACGCTGCGCTTGGCACTCAGGTAATGGGCGCTGAACACGTCCAGCCAGGCGCCCAGCACCTCGGCGGCAGCGCCTTCGCCGGCCAGCGCCAGACAGGCGGCGGCGACCTCGGCGGTGCACAGGTGGTGGCCGTGCACCGAGCGGCGCAGCCGGTAGCTGGACGCCTCGGCCGGGTGCAGGCTCAGCACCGGCAGCGCGTCCAGATACGGGCTCTTGCGAAACATCTTGCGCGCTTCCGACCAGGTGCCGTCGAGCAGCACGAACAGGGGGCGCCGGCCGCAGGCTGCGGACGCCTCGGGCGCCGGCAGCTGCGTCACCACCCGGCGTGCTTCGGCATATTCGGCCGGGAACACCAGCCAGGGCTGCCACTGCGGGTCGGCCAGCAGCGCCGGCAGGGCCGGGTCCACGGCAGTGCGGGCCCAGCCGAAGGCAAAGGTGTCCGGCACCACATCAGCCACCAGCCAGCCGGTGTTGCTGGGCTTGAGCGCCTCGATGTCGCCCATGATCAGGCACACCCCGGCGTTCACCGGCAGCGACGGGCGCAGCGCGCACACGCAGTGGCTGGCCGCCAGCCGGCAGCCCGGGCAGCGCCCCGGCCCGGAGCCACGCGCCACAAACGGCTTGGCACTGGCCGCCAGCCGCGTGGCGCGCAGGCGTGCGACGGCATGTTTCATGCCGTTGGCCGCCATTCAAAGGAAACGGTATTCATCCAGCAACTGTAGGCGAAGCTCCCTAGAGTGCGCCTGGCGCCGGCTCCGGCGTCACAAAGCCCTCACCGGAAGTCACCGATTGATAGCAAACCATGACCTATCGACGCTGGGATAGGCAGCATTCTTCCCAAATATTGCCGGGGATCGCGCTGTCAGAAAACCGTCAGGCGCCACTCCTATGCTGCACTGCAACATGAACACATCGCCTTCCATTCAACTGGTGCTCGAAGACCTCCTGGCCGACCTGCATCACGCGCGTCGGAACACCGATCTGGGCCGGCTTGCCCTGCTGGGGTACTGCGAAGTCAGGAATTGGGCGCGCCTGGCCGGCAAGCCCGATATTGCCGAATGGGCCACGCGGATGTTCACCGAGAACCCCTGCGTCAGCCGCGACGAGTTCCTGGAAAAGATCGACACCCTCATCGCGGCGCTGGAACACCACCAGCAGCCTGCCGTGGCACCCGCCGGGCCTTTTGCCCAGGCGGATGCGTCAAGCGGCTGCCATCGAGCCCACTGAGCCCATCCGGCACACCCGCCTGCGGCCGCATCGCCTCAGGCGCCGGCCATCGTTTCCCGCGAGACTTCCCAGCCTGCGTCGATACCGCCGGGCAGCATCTGGCCGCGGTCTTCGCCAACCTCGGCGTCGATCAGGCGGTTCAGCTTGTCGTTCATGGCCAGCAGCAGGTCCACGCGGCGCTGCGGACCGGCCGCCAGGTTGTTCATCTCGTGGGGGTCGGCCAGCGTGTCATAGAGCTCCAGATCGTTCAGGCGCTGCAGCGCCTCCATCGTGGTCGGGCGGTTGTGCTGCTTGGGCGAGAAGTAGCGGGCGAAGACGTAGCGCCCGTCGTAGACCGAGCGCACCGCCCCACGCTTGCCGAGGTCCGGCGCCAGGCCGGAGGTCTTGATGTCTGCGGGTTTGCCACCGCGGTTCAGGTGTTCGACGGCCTTGTAGAGAAAGTCGCCGTCCAGGTAGGCCAGCATGTTGTAGCAAAAGAGCGCCCCGTCGCGCACGGACGTTTCGCCGGCCCGGTCCGGCGCGGCCAGCAGCTCGGAGAAGTCCTTGCCGGGCAGGTCCTTGCCGATCGCCTTTGCGCGCGCTTCTCCGATGCCGGTCAGCGCCAGCAGCGTCGGCGCCAGGTCCACATGCGAGGTCACCGCGCGGCACTGCCGGCCCCCGGGGTGCGACGGATGCACCACCACCAGGGGCACGTTGTTCTGCTCGCGGTACGCAACCGCACCTTTGGCGTGCAGTTTGTGGGCGCCGTCCATGTCGCCATGGTCGGCGGTGAGCACGATGATCGTGCGGTCGGCCAGGCCGGAGGCTTCCAGTTCGGCCAGCACCAGGGCGATGTTGCGGTCCGCGTCGCGCAGGCAGTTCAGGTAGTAGTTGTGGCGCCGGCGCCAGCGCGCCGCCTCGTCGGGAATCTCGCCGACCATCGCATCGTGCGAACGCAGGAAATCATGGTGGGCCGGTGGCCGGCCGGCGGCGTTGATGGGCTGAAAATGGTTGGGCGGCAGCTTGAACTGCCATTGTTTCGCATACAGCGGATCGACCGGATCGCGCGCGACGGGGACCAGTCCCCGCTTGCTCTGCACCGGCATGCCTGGCGCATCGGTGTCGTAGAACATGACATCGTGCGGGTTCACCAGGTTGACGGCCAGGAACCACGGCTTTCCCTGCGCCGCGAGTTCGCGCCCCTTGCCGCGCAGCCAGCTCACCCCCATCGAGGCGATGATGCCGTCGTGCAGGTAACCGCCGCGGTCGTGGGCAATGATGTCACCGACACCGTGGTAGTCGGAGAAGCCATAGGCCTCCATCTCCTCGGTGAACATCTTCGTCGGCGCGCCGAGCTTGTTGACCGTCTCGAACTCCTTCGTCAGGTGCCACTTGCCCTTGTAGGCCGTGGTGTAGCCGGCCGCCCGCAGCAGGTGGCCGACGGTCGGCACGTCGGTAGACAGGCTGTCGATCCACGGGAAGTTGGTGTTGTCGAACATCCGCGTCTGCTGGATGTGGCGCCCGGTGTAGATCACCGACCGCGACGGCGTGCACACACACGAGGCGATGCGGTGGTTCACGAAGGTGGTGCCGCGGCGCATCAGTTTGGCGTGCGTGGGCAACTCGAAACCGGCCGGCAACTCGCCCGGGCGGAAGAAGCGCTCCTGGTCGGTCAAGATGAACAGGATGTTCGGCGCGTCCCCGCCGGACCCTGCCGCTGCACCCGCGAAGGGGGCCGCGGCAAGGCCGGCGGCCGCCGCCATGAAATCGCGTCGGTTGAGCGCCAGCTCTGGCGCCTCAGGGCTTGAACTTGGCATGGAATCTCCTTTTTGCACGAATGATGGGGATGCGGTCATTCGGTCTGATCAGACGAAGCGCACGCTGCAGTTGCCGAGGCCACCGATTCGGGTCTGCACCACGTTGCCCGCGGCCACCGGCACCATCGGCCCCAGTGCGCCCGACAGGATCACCTCACCCGCGCGCAGGGGCTGGCCGCGAGCTGCCATCGTGCGCGCCAGCCAATATGCCGCCCGCAAGGGATGGCCCAGGCAGGCCGCGCCGCTGCCCACCGACACCACCGACCCGTTCAGCGCCAACTGCATGCCCAGCTCCGAAGCGGCCAGTTGACCAATCGCCACAGGCTGGTGGCCCAGCACATACAGGCCGCTGGAAGCGTTGTCGGCAACCGTGTCCACCAGCGTGATCTTCCAGTCGGCAATCGCGCTGTCGACGATCTCCAGCGCCGGCAGGGCATAGGCCAGGCAGCCTAGAAACTCTCCCCAGCTCGGCGCGCCGGCATCCAGGTCGCGACCGACCACAAAAGCAACTTCGGCCTCGACCTTGGGCTGCGCCAGCCGGTCCATCGGCACCTCGTCGCCGTCAAGAAACTCCATGTCATCTAGCAGGACGCCAAAGTCCGGCTGGTTCACACCGAGCTGCTGCTGCACGGCACGCGAGGTCAGCCCCACTTTCTTGCCGAGCACACGGCGTCCGGCGGCCAAAGCGGCCCGGGTGTTGAGCTCGGCCACCCCGTAGGCGGCATCGAGACCCGCGAGCCCGAAGGTGGTGGAAACCGGCGCGATCGGGCGCCGCTGGGCGCGGGCCGTGCGCAGCGCGGTGGCGGCCGCCTGCACGGCTGCATCAGCCGGTGAGGAAAGAATGGTCTGCTCGTTCATGGGTCAGGCGGCCTGGGGCAAGGTGTGAATAGAGGTGGCGGTCTGCGAAACGGGCGCTTGTGCAAGCGCCTGGTCACGGTGCATCTGGCGGGCGAACTCCCGGGTCACCTGCGCAAGCTGTTGACCCGGTACCAGTGCGAACACGAAGCGGTCTGGCCGCACCACCGCCACAAAGCCCTTGCCGGCGCCGCTGCGGCGCCACCAGGTGTGGAAGCTGCCGTCGGGGTCTTCGGCCTCGATCAGGCCTGCGGGCACCGCATGGGTGACCGAACCCTGCGGCAAGCCCCCAAACGGATGGACCGACACGAATGTGGCGCCCATCGACTGCCACAGGGCCCGTGTTTCGTCGTCCAGGGCGCTGCGCGGGTCCGTGCCCGCGCCGATGAGCGCGAAGCCGGGCCCGATCAGTTCATCCAGCAGGCGGCGCCGGCCGTCCGGGCCGCGCAGCAGCGGCTGCGGCATCAGGCGCCCCTCGGCGCCGGCCCGGCGCCTGCGACGCAAGCCGACATAGCGCCCGTTCGAATAGCTCGGCTTCGGGATGAAGTCGCCCTGGCGCACGAAGGTTCCGAGCTTTGGCAGGCGCACCACCACCCGGGTGAGCGCGTTGCGCAGCAAGGTGCCCACCGGGTTGACCATCGACACGAAGTCCTTCATGCGGATGCCTTCGCGCGTCATGGCCGCGGCGTGCGGGCGGCGCTCCTGCTCATAGCTGTCCAGCAGCGCCTCGCCAGCCTGCCCGCGCAGCACCGCGTCGAGCTTCCAGCCCAGGTTGTAGGCGTCGCGCACTCCGGCGTTCATGCCCTGGCCGATGAACTGTGGGGTCATGTGCGCCGCGTCGCCAGCCAGCAGCACCCGGCCTTCGCGCCACCGTTCGGCCATCAGCGCATTGAAGGTGTAGACGAGCGTGCGCAGGATGTGGAACTTGTCGACGTTCACGTGCTTCGACAGGTAGTGGCGCACGGTGTCGGGGTGCTCCATGTGTTCGCGGGTCTGGCCCGGCATCAGCATGAATTCGAAGCGGTGGTGCCCATTGGGCTGCACGCAGCTCACTGTCGGGCAGGTGGGGTCGCAGATGAAATTGAAATACGGCAGGTGGTGCAGGCCGTCGGCCGGGTCCTTGGCCTTGATGTCGACCACCAGCCACGGGTTGGGAAAGCTCTTGCCCGTCATGCCGATGCCCAGCTGGCCGCGCACCGCGCTGCGCCCGCCATCGGCCCCGACCATCCAGCGCGCGCGCAGCGACACCTCGCCGGCGACGGGCTCGGCCCGGGCGCCCGGCGGCTGCGCCGCCTTGCCATACCCGGTGCCTTCGGTCGCGACGTGGAAGAGGTCCACCCCGCCGGCGTCCTGCTCGAAGCGCGTGAGTTCGCGGCCGCGCAGCACCGTCACGTTGGGGTAACGGGCCAGCCCCTCGGCCAGCGCGGTTTCCAGCAGGGGCTGGTAGAAAAAGTTGTTGGCAGGCCAGCCGTGCGGTCGGTGGGTGTTCTTGAGCTGGAACAGCACCGATCCGTCCGGCAGCATCATCTGCACCGGGGCATCCTGCAGCATGTCGGCCGCCAGGGTTTCGGCCATGCCGAAGGACTGGAAGATGCGCAGGCATTCGCCGTCGGTGTAGACCGCCCGCGCGTTGCCGTAGAAGCTCGGCTCGCGTTCCAGCACCAGCACACGGTGCCCGCGCTGTCCCAGGCCGTGTGCCAGGGTCAGCCCCGTGGGCCCGAGGCCGACAATGGCCACATCAAAGGTGTCGACGGCGGCGCTCATGCCTGTGCTCCTGCGACGTATTCCTTGCGGGCGAGCGAGGCCAGGCCGCGGCCCATCTGCCCCAGGCGGGACGCCAGCGTCAGGTTCTCGGGGAAATGGCCCCACAGGCTGATGCCGGCGTAGTGGCCGGGTGTCCAGCCGGTCTCGGCCTCCTCGTGGACGACGATCGGATTCCAGCCGAGCTCGATCTCGAAGCCCGAGGGCGAGGCGACATAGAACGACAGCTCGCGGTCGTTCGGGTGCTGCCCGATGGCGTTGGCGATGGAAAAGCCCATGCCGCGCAGGCGGCGGTAGGCCTCGGTGACGTCATCCAGGCTGAAGGCCTGCAGGTTGAGGTGGTGAATGGCGGTGCGCAGCGGATTCATGCGCGTGCCGCGCGTGGCGGCAATGGCCACCGAGTGGTGGCGCGGGTTCAGCCGCAGAAAGCTCAGCTCCAGCGTGACGCCATTGAGCTTGTCCTCGATGGTGTCGGACAGCCGCGCGTCGAACAGGGTCTGGAAGAAGGCCAGCGCCGCCTCGGGCTCGCGGGTGGTCATGGCGAAATGGCCCAGGCCCATCGTCCCGGTGACGAAGCCACTGGCCCGCATGGCCAGCGGGCCGGTGCCGACCAGCGGGCGGGTGAAAAGCTCGAAGCGCAGCCGCTTCGGGCCGGTGAACGCCCACAGGCGCTCCACGCCGCGTTCGGCCGCTTCGGCGCCGCTGATTTCGCGCACCTCGATGCCGGCCGCGCGCAGGCGGGAGAGCGCCAGTTGCAGCGCATCGTCGCCGTCCAGCTGCCAACCGAAGGCGACCACGTCTTCGGCCGCGCCTTCGCGCACCAGCAGGCGCAGCCGGTGGTGATCGATGCGCATCGCCAGCGCCTGGTCGCCGACAGAGTCGACATGAAGGCCCAGACCGTCCTGGGCAAAGCGCCGCCATTCGGGCAGCTTGCGCGATTCGATCACTACGTAGCCGAGGCTGACGCGGCCGAACAGGCTGGGGGAGGAGGGGTTCTTGACAGGGTTGTTCATGGTCAGTCTCCCGGTCAGGCCGTGACGCTCAGGAAGGCGGTGACGACGGCGTTGAACTCGTCCGCGCGCTCCCACTGCACCCAGTGGCCGGTGCGGCTGAACAGGTAGGCATCACAGGCCGGCATCCTGGCCTGCAGGGCCATGGCGCCCGTGGCCGGGTTCACGCGGTCGGCGGTGCCCCACAGCACCAGCGTGCGGTGCGCAAGCGCCGGCAGGCGCGGGTCGAGCAGGAAGTCCAGCCGCCGGAAGGCCTCCAGGTCCTTGGGTGCGCGCAGCGGCGGGCTGGCCAGGACCTCGGGGTCGATGCTGGCTTCGAAGCGTTCCCGCAGCACCGCCTCGGGGATGCGGCTGCCGTCGAAGACCAGGTCTTCGCAGATGAAGGTGCGCAGCTTCTCCAGCGTCGGCCCTTCGCCCGCGTAGTAGCCGAGCAGGCGCTTGAGCCCTTCGGTCGGGGCCGCCTGGGAGATGCCGATGCCGCCCGGCCCCATCAGCACCAGGCGATCAACGCACCCGGGCTGCTCCAGCGCCATGCGCAGCGCGCAGGCACCGCCGAGCGAGTTGCCGACGACGTGGGCGCGATCGATGCCCAGCGCATCCAGCAGCGCCAGCATGGCCGCTGCCAGGTCGCCGAAGGGGTCCTCGCTGTTCACCCCCTTGCTGGAGCCTCCGTAACCCGGCAGGTCAGGCACCAGAACGCGAAAGCGCGAGGCCAGGGCGTCGATGTTGCGGGCGTAGTTCGACAGGCCCGAGGCGCCCGGCCCGCCGCCGTGCAGCATCAGCACAGGCGGGCCGGCGCCGAACTCGTGCAGGTGGATCTGGCGGTTGCCGAGGGCGACCGTGCGGGCGGTCGGGGATGCTGGGGTGATGCTCATGGGTGAAGGTCTCCTGGGTGGATGGGCGGCAGCCAGAACCTGGAAGCCGCACGATTTAACGAATATGCTCTTGTTTGAACATTATTGTTTAATAAAGACCACAATTGAGCATCCGTGTTTACCCTAGTATTGTTCTTTTTTGAACATTGATGTCCAATTAAAAACAGGTAAAGTCCCATCCATCATGTCCACCGATCCGCAGACCATTCCCCTGAACCAGGCCCGCCGCCGCATCCATGCTGCCGCGATGAAGCTCTTTGCCGAACGCGGCGTCACCAAGGTCACCATCAGCGAGCTGGCCAGCGCCGCCGGCATGGCGCGGGGCACCATCTACAGCCATGTGCCGGATGTGGACAGCCTGTTCGAGGACGTGGCGGCCCAGCTGGCGCGCGAAATGATCGAGCGCGTGGTGGCGGGATTTGCCGGGCTGGCCGACCCGCCGCAACGGCTGGCCATCGGCGTGCGGCAGTACATCCGACGCGCCCACGAAGAACCGCTCTGGGGCCGCTTCATGAGCCGCTTCGGCATGAGCCCGGCGCTGACCCAGGCCCTGCACGGCACCGACCCCATCGCAGACTTCGAAGCCGGCATCGCCTCCGGGCGCTACCGCCTGGCCCACGACCAGCTGCCCGCCATGGTGGGCCTGCTGGCGGGCGCCACCCTGGCGGCCATGCTGCCGGTGCTCGACGGGCGCAGCACCTGGCGCGACATGGGCTCGGACACGGCCGAACTGCTGCTGCGGGCCCTGGGCCTGGAGCCGGCCGAAGCCCGCAGCATCGCGCGCAGCGAGCTGCCGCCCTTGCCGCCGGCACCCGCGATGTGAACGAGGCACGACCCGATGCCCACCTTCCCCATCCGCTACATCGAGCCCGTGTTCCGCCCGCCCAGCGAGGCGGATTCGCTGATCCTGCCCATCACCAACGGCTGCTCGTGGAACAAGTGCACCTATTGCGAGATGTACACCGCGCCGCAGAAGAAGTTCGCGCTGCGCGACGAGGACGAGACGCTGGAATCCATCCGCCGCTTGGGCCAGGGTTACGGTCGGGGGGTACAGCGTGTGTTCCTCGGTGACGGCGACGCCATGGCGCTGTCGACCCGGCGCCTGATGGCGGTGCTGGATGCCATCCGCACCCACCTGCCGGGCGTGCGGCGCATCTCCAGCTACTGCCTGCCGCGCAACGTGCGCAGCAAATCGGTGGCCGACCTGACCGGGCTGCGCGAAGCCGGCCTGTCGCTGGCCTATGTGGGCACGGAGTCGGGCGACGACGAGGTGCTGCGCAAGGTGAACAAGGGCGAAACCTTCGAGACCACCCGCGACGCACTGGACAAGCTGGGCGCGGCCGGCATCACCCGCTCGGTGATGCTGCTCAACGGGCTGGGCGGGCCCACGCTGTCACGCGCCCATGCCGAGAACTCCGCCAGGCTGGCCAACGCCACGCAGCCCGAGTTTCTGGCCACGCTGGTGGTGAGCTTTCCGCAGGGAGAGGAACGCTTTCGCGCGGGCTTCCCCGAATGGGAGCCGCTGGACCTGCCCGCGCTGTTCCGCGAGATGGAGACTTTTCTGCAGGCACTGGAGCTGCGCCGCACCGTGTTCCGCAGCGACCACGCCTCCAACTGGCTGGTGCTCAAGGGCACGCTGGGTGCGGAGAAGGATCGCCTGCTGGCGCAGGTGCGCACCGCGATCGCCGCGCCCCAGAATGCCCCACTGCGCCCGGCCTGGATGCGCGGCCTGTAGCCGTCAGCCGCCGAGCCGCGTCAGCTCGCCTGCCACCGCGGCCGCCAGCCGGGCATTGTTCAGGATCAGCGCGATGTTCGCGGCCAGGCTGTTGCCGCCCGTCAGTTCGTTCACCCGCGCCAGCAGGAAGGGCGTGACGGCCTTGCCGGTGATGCCCTGCACCGCCGCATCCGCCAGCGCCATCTCGATGGCACCATCGATCACCGCGCGCGGCAGCGCATGCGCCTCGGGCACCGGGTTGGCGATCACCATGCCGCCGCGCAGGCCCATCGCCCACTGGGCCTGCAACGCGCGGGCGATCTGCGCCGGCGTGTCCAGCCGCGCGTCCACGGCAAATCCACTGTCGCGCGCGAAGAAGGCCGGCAGCCGGTCGGTGCCATAGCCCACCACCGGCACGCCGTGGGTCTCCAGCACCTCCAGCGTGAGGCGAATGTCCAGGATCGACTTCACGCCCGCGCAGACCACCGCCACCGGCGTGCGTGCCAGTTCCAGCAGGTCGGCCGAGATGTCGAAGCTCTCGCCCGCGCCGCGGTGCACCCCACCGATGCCGCCGGTGGCAAACACCCGGATGCCCGCCAGTGCCGCGATGATCATCGTCGCCGCCACCGTGGTGGCTCCGGTCTGGCCAGCCGCCACAGCCAGCGGCAGGTCGCGCCGGCTGAGCTTGGACACGCTGGGGCCGGCGCGGCCCAGGGATTCGATCTCCGCGCGGCTCAGCCCGGCCTTCAGCCGCCCGTCCACCACGGCAATCGTGGCCGGCACCGCCCCATGCGCGCGCACCTCGCCCTCCACCTGCAGCGCAGTGGCCACGTTCTGAGGATACGGCATGCCGTGGGAAATGATGGTCGATTCCAGCGCCACGACGGCGCGGCCGGCGGCCAGCGCCTCGCGGACCTCGGCTGAACAATCCGGCAATGCCGTGCCGCCCATCGGGTTGGCCATTTCGAATCGTTCCGTCACGACGATCCCACCCCCGGCGCGCTGAACAGCGCATTGAGGTCCTTGCCCGACGCGGCGTCGGCAAAGCCGTCGAAGCGACCCTGCTGCGCCAACAATTGCGCCGAGCGCATGAAGCCGCCCCAGGCCGAACGTGCCAGGGCGCCGCCGACGCTGATGCGCCGCACGCCCAGCGCGGCGATGTCGGCCACGGTCAGTTCGCTGGCGGACCCCACCAGCAGGTTGAGCGGTTTGGGCGCCACCGCCTCCACCAGCGCGACGATCTGCTCGCGCGTGGTCACGCCGGGGGCATACAGGCAGTCCGCCCCGGCATTGGCGTAGGCCTGCAGGCGGGCGATGGTCTCGGCCAGGTCCGGGCGGCCCACCAGGAAACATTCGGCGCGCCCGACCAGCATCGCGCCGCCGCCCGCCCGGTCGATCGCGCCGCGCGCGGCACGGATGCGTTCGACCGCCTCGTCCAGCGTGAACAAGGGCCGGCCCGCATCGCCCGTGGAGTCTTCGATCGACAGGCCCGCCACGCCGGTAGCCACGGCCAGGCGCACGTTCTCCGCCACGCCGGCGGCGTCCGGCGCAAAGCCGTTCTCAAAATCCGCGTTGATGGGCACATCCACTGCCGCCACCATCTCGTGCAGATGGGCCAGCGCCATGTCGCGGGTGATGCCGTTGTCCGCCCGCGCGTGCGACCACGCGAAGCCGGCGCTGGTGGTGGCCAGCGCCTTGAAGCCCAGACTTTGCAGGTAGCGCGCGCTGCCCGCGTCCCAGGGGTTGGGGATCACGAAGCAGCCGGATTGATGCAGCGCGGCGAAGGCGCGGCGCTTGTTGGCGATGTCGGGGCTCATGCGGGGGCTCCTGGTGGGGTGGCGATCGTTTCCGAGCACTTTCAATTCAATAGCAACTTATGACCATTCGACGCTGGGATACCGCCCGTTTGATTCATAAACTGGCTCAGGACGCCCGGTTCGGGTTGATCAGGAACTTGGTGCCGGTCGCACGCTGGCCGTATACGGCGATGGCCTCCAGCTGCAAGGCGTCAGCCAGGGAAATCTCTTTCGTGTAGCTGCTGGCAAAGGTGGTCTTCAGCTCGGCGGCCACGCGCGCCTTCAGCGCCTGCACGGCCTCGGGCCCGATCTTCTGCAGGAACGGAAACAGCAGCCACCCGCCCATGCCCCAGGCAAAGCCGAAGTTGCGCACGAGCTCGGTGGGGCCGGTGTCGAGCCCGCCGTAGATGTAGACCTGCTTGTGGGTGGTGCTGCCATACCGGCTGTATTCGGTGGCCGTGCGATTCAGGGCCGCCTCCATGCAGCCCAGGATCTGGCCCGCCAGCCGGCCGCCGCCAGTAGCGTCGAAAGCGATGGTGGCGCCGGTCTGGACCAAGGCCTCGGTCAGGTCGGCCAGGAAGCTGGGCGCGGACGAGTCGCACACATGCTGCGCGCCCTGCGCCTTCAGCAGCGCCGCCTGCTCGGGCTTGCGCACGATGTTGACCAGGCCAATGCCATCCTTCAGGCAGATGCGGTTCAGCATCTGGCCCAGGTTGGAGGCCGCCGCGGTGTGCACCAGCGCCTTGTGGCCTTCGCGGCGCATGGTCTCGACCATGCCCAGCGCGGTGAGCGGGTTCACGAAACAGGACGCGCCATCGGCCGCGCTCGCGCCCTCGGGCAGCACCAGGCACTGGTCGGCGCGGATGGCGCGGTATTGGGCGTACATCGCCCCGCCCAGCACGGCCACCGTCTTGCCCAGCAGCGCTTGCGCCGCGGGCGATGCGCCGGCCGCCACCACCGTGCCGGCGCCCTCGTTGCCCACGGGCAGGGACTGCCCCACCCGGGCCGCCATGCTCTTCATCGCCCGCTCGGGCACCTGCGCGGAGACGACCGGGCGCGCCAGCGTGCCCGAGACGCGGGCCGTGGCCATGTCGGCCGCACCGAACAGCAGGCCGATGTCCGACGGGTTGATGGGTGTGGCCTCGACGCGCACGATGACCTCGTCGGCGGCCGGCTCGGGCGTCGGCACCTCGTGCAGCGAAATCTCCAGTTCGCCCTCGGGCTTGATGAGCGAGCGCAGTTGCAGTCCGGTGGGGGCCAGGGAATGGGTCATGGGGTCTCCTCGGTGTTTGAAATTCACTCTAGCACAGGGCCTGCGCCGGCGCGCCCGGCGGCGCTCGCGCGCCAATGCCGCTATGCTTGATCGCATCGATCCACTCCCATTGCGACCTTCATGCAGCACTTCCTGAAGCACGCCCGGCCCGCTGCCACCGCCCTGGCGCTGGCCCTGGCCACCGGGGCCGCCCTGGCCGACAGCACCTCGTCGGCGGCCAGCTCGACCTCCGCCTCGCTCGGCAGCTCGTCGACCTCGCTGGGCAAGTCCAGCGACGGCTCCTCGTCGTCCAAAGACAAGGTGGCCCAGGGCCCCTACACCCTGGTCGAGATGGTGGCGCTGGCCGACCAGCCGGACCAGGTGCAGCTGCGCCTGGCGCCGGTGGCGGCCGCGACCACCGGTACGCCCGCACCGACCGGTTTCACGCTGACGCTGCCGCGCGAAACGGCCGAGCGCGCGCGGCTGGCGGTCGGGCAGGTGATCACCGCCGAGCACCGGCCCTACGGGCTGGCCTTTGCCACCGGCGCCACCGGCGCGCAGGCGCCCTTCTACCTCGTGCTGGACGACGCCTGGTACCGCGAACTGGCCAGCCGCCCGGTCGGTGCCTGAACGCCGAATCGTCATTGTGCGTAGCGCGCTTGCGCTCGGCCTGGCGCTGATCGCCCGCGCCAGCCTGGGCGCCTCGCTCGATTTCTGCCACGGTCCGTCCGAGCCCGGCGCTGCGGCGCAGGACCGTCTGATCCAGGTCGCCGCGCTCGTGAAGGCGGAGCTGGACCAGTCCGGCGCGCAGATGGCGCTGGTGTCGCGCTCGGGGCTGGCGCTGCAGCGCCTGGACCAGCGCTACTCCCATGCTGGCGTGAGCCTGAAGGCCAGCGACAACGCCCCCTGGTCGGTGCGCCAGCTCTATTACGCCTGCGACGAGCAGCGCCCGCGCCTGTTCGACCAGGGCATGAGCGGTTTCGTGATGGGCGCCAACGATCCGGACGAGGGCTACCTGTCGATCGTGCTGCTGCCCAATGCGGCCGCCGCGCCGATCGAACGCGCCACGCGCGACGACCAGCAGGCGCTCAAGCTGCTCGGCGACACCTACAGCGCCAACGCCTACGCCTTCAGCACCCGCTACCAGAACTGCAACCAGTGGCTGGCCGAGCTGATGGCCAGCGCGTGGGCACCCGCCGCCGACGCCGGCGAGAACCGCACGCGCGCGCAGCAGGCGCTGATCGAGGCCGGCTACACGCCCACCGAGCTGGTCGTGGGCTGGCAGCCGCTGGTGTGGCTGGCCGGGCAGATCCGCTGGCTGCACACCGACGACCACCCCGTCGATGACCTCGCGGCTGCGCGTTTTCGCGTGAGCATGCCGGCGTCGATCGAGGGCTTCGTGCGCCAGCAGGTCCCCGACGCCCGGCGCATCGAGCTCTGCTACACCGCCACGCAGGTGGTCATCCATCGCGGCTGGACACCGATCGCGGCCGGTTGCCAGCCGGGGCCGGGTGACGAGGTCGTTGCGCTGACCGGCGGCGGTCGTACCATGGCGGCCACGACCACCGGAGACCTGTTATGAGCACCCTCATCACCCGAATCGACGACCTGCGCGCTCTCTACGGCCCCGCGCGCGAGCGGTCGGTCAAGAAGGAGCTGCCGCAACTCGATGCACACGCTGTGCGCTTCATCGGGCTGGCGCCGCTTGTGGTGCTGGCCAGCAGCGGGGCCGACGGGGCCATGGACGCCTCGCCGCGCGGTGGCGAACCGGGTTTCGTGAAGGTGGTGGAGGCCGGCACGCTGCTGATCCCTGACGCGCCGGGCAACAACCGGCTGGACACGCTGGAAAACATCATCCAGACCGGCTCGATCGGCCTGCTGTTCCTGGTGCCGGGGGTGGACGAGACGCTGCGCGTCAACGGCCGCGCGGTGCTGTCCACCGATGCGGGCGAGCGGGAGCGCTGCGCCGATGCGCGCCGCGTGCCCCCGCTGGTGATCCGCGTGACGGTGCAGGCCAGCTACCTGCATTGCGCCAAGGCGCTGATGCGCTCGGCGCTGTGGGATGCCAGCCGCCACGTGGAACGCACCATCCTGCCCAGCATGGGCGAGATGCTGCGCGACCAGATCGGCGAGCGCATGGGCCCGGACACGGTGTTCGAGAACCAGGCGCAGATGCTGGAGCGCTACCGGCAGACGCTGTGATGAACCCAAGACCCCTCGCCTTCACCCGCCGCACCGCCCTGCTGGCCGCCGCGGGCGCGCTGGCACCCATGCTGGACGCCCACGCCGCCAAGGCCGCCCAACCCGCCAATCCTGCGGATCACCCCCCCACCGCCTGGCCAATCGCCTCGCCGGTGCCCGGCGGCATTGCGCGCCTGGCCCTGGGGCCAGCGTCGACGCGCCCGCAGGCGTTTGCCGCAGAGGTGCCGGTGCTGGTGCTGGGCGACGCACGCGCGTGGACCGCCATCGTCGGCATCCCGCTGTCGGCCACGCCGGGCGCGGCAAAGATTGTGGTGCGCGCGGCCGATGCGGAACGCACGCTGGGCTATGACATCAGGCCCAAACGCTACGTGGAGCAGCGCCTGACGGTGTCGCCCCGCACGGTGGACCTTGCCCCCGACGACCTGGCGCGCCACGAGCGCGAGCGCGCGCACCAGCAGCAGGTGATGGAGACCTTCCGCGAGCCCTTCCCGCGCGCGGCCGACCTGCACATGCAGGTGCCGGTGCCGGGACGCCGCTCCAGCTCCTTCGGGTTGCGGCGGGTGTTCAACGGCCAGCCGCGCGCCCCGCACAGCGGCATGGACATCGCCGCGGCCACCGGCACGCCGGTGGTGGCGCCCTTGCCGGGGCGGGTGATCGACACCGGCGACTATTTCTTCAACGGCCAGACCGTCTGGCTGGACCACGGCGGCGGGCTGCTGAGCATGATGTGCCACCTGAGCGCCATCGACGTGAAGTTGGGCGACGCGCTGGCCACCGGCGAGCGCCTGGGCGCCGTGGGCGCCACCGGCCGCGTAACGGGGGCGCACCTGCACTGGGGCGTGATGCTGAACCGCACGATGGTGGACCCGGCGCTGTTTCTGGATGCCTGAGGGTTATCAATTTTGATAGCAAGATACGACCGCAAGAGGCGGGGTTGATGCTGTTCTGATGCCATTGTCGGGTCTCTGAGGCGGCGCGACACGGCGCATCGGCAACCCGCCGATAATCCACGCCCATGACTTTGAGCCTTTCCCTTTTTCCCCTCGGCTGGCAGCACTACCTGGCCGGCGGTTTGCTGGCGGGTGCCGGTGTGGCGCTGTTGTTCGTCCTGACCGGCCGCATCGGCGGCATGAGCACCGTGTTCTCGAGTACCTGGTCCTATGCGGTGCAGCGGCCCTTCTTCCAGCAGGCGCGCTTCGTGGATTCACGTGGCTGGCGGCTGGTGTACGCGGCCGGGCTGATACTGGGCGCCCTGCTGTGGTGGCTGGGCGTTGCCGGTGGCCAGGCGCAGGCCACGGCGGTGCCCACCTGGCAGCTCGTCGTGGGCGGCTTCTTCGTGGGCTATGGCGCGCGGCTTGGCAATGGCTGCACCTCGGGCCATGGCATCTGCGGGCTGGGTTCGCTGCAGCTTCCCTCTCTGATGGCAGTGGCGACCTTCATGGGCACGGCCTTTCTCACGGCCAACCTGGCGGCGAGGTGGCTGCCATGAGCGCCGCGCCAGGCCTTGCCAAGCCGGCTCCCGCCGCTGCGCCCAAGCGCGAAGCCACCCCAGCGAGCCCGGTCAGCCTCTTTCGCGCCCTGGCCACGCTGGCCTCGGGCGCGCTGTTCGGTTTCGGGCTGTCGTATGCCGGGATGATCCGCCCCGAGGTGGTACTGAGCTTTCTGCGCTTCCAGGACTGGGGCCTGTTGCTGGTGATGGGCGGCGCCGTGATGGTGGTTGTGCTGGTCTACCAGCTGGCGCCGCGCCTGATGGCACGTCCGGTGCTGGACGACCATTTCCATCGCCACCCCAGCAGCTGGAACCGCGACACCGCCCTTGGCGCCGCGCTGTTCGGTGTGGGCTGGGGCCTGTGCGGCGTCTGCCCCGGCCCGGCCATCGCAGGCCTGGGCACCGGCAACTGGGACCTGTTGTGGGCGCTCGGCGGCATCAGCCTGGGCGCGCTTGCGCACGGGCTTCGCGCACGCTGACCGCGCCGCCGGGGGTGGCGCTGCGGAAGACGCTCAGGCCGGGCGCGTCAACGGCTGCAGCATGCTGACGCGGTTGCCCTCGGTGTCCATGAACGACACGTACTGGCCGATGCCGGGAATCTCCATCGGTTCGCCTAGCACTTCACCGCCCGCCGCCGCCACCTGCTGCATCGCGGCGCCGATGTCGTCCACCGCGATCACGACCGACGGGTGCTGCGCCGGCCACTCAGGCTTGCGCTCATAGAAGCCACCGTTGATCGTGCCGGGCGTGCTGACCATGCCGTCCACCGTTTCGGTGGTGTGCGCCACCACGTAGTGGCCCATCTCCTCGCCCAGCATCTGGGTCTGCCAGCCAAAGGCGGACTGGTAGAAGGCCGCCATGCGCTGGCGGTTGTCATACGGCATTTCAAAATGAACGACGGGATTCATGGCGAGGTCTCCTTGGGTGGGTTGTGTGGGCGGTAAAACGGGTTTACAGGGTGGCCGCCAGCGCGGCGAGCTGGTCAGTGGCGATGCCCCAGCCCTGGTAAAAGCCCATGGCCTCGTGGGCGGCGTTGTCTTCGGCGCTCCAGTGGCGGGCGCGCGCGGTGTAGCGCGTCTGGCCGGCCTCATCCTCGAAGGTCAGGATGCCGGTGAAGAACGGTTTGGCCGACGGCACCCAGGCCGAGGTGAAGGCGTCGGTGAACACCAGCCGCTCGTTCGGCACCACTTCGAGGTACACGCCCCGGTTGGGCATCTGCGTGCCGTCCGGCCCCTGCATGATGATGAGGCTTGAGCCCCCGGCGCGAACGTCCGTCTCGGCGTGAATGGTCTTCCAGGGCGGCGGCGTGAACCACTGGGTAATGAGGGCCGATTCGGTCCAGCATCGAAAGAGTTGGTGGCGCGGCACGGGGATCAGGCGGGTGATCACGAGTTCATGCACGGCGGTGGTGTCAGCGGCGGTTTCGGCCATGGGGGCTTTCCTTGTGGTTGGGGGAAACGGATGTCGGCACGTGGCCGGGCCCGTCAGCGATCAGGCCTGCAGCAGGACTTCAAAGCCGCCATAGATCAGCCGGCGGCCGTCGAACGGGATCGTGCGTTCGGCATCGGCCATGTGCGGGTCGGCCATTACCGCCTTCCAGCCCGCATCACGCACCTCGCGCGACGGCCAGCTGACCCAGGAAAACACCACCGTCTCGTCATCGCGGCACTGGACCGCCAGCGGGAAGGAGGTGAGCTTGCCGGGCGGCACGTCATCGCCCCAGCACTCGACGACGGCGGTGGCACCCGCTTGGCGGAACAGGACCGCGACGTCTGCGGCATGCTGGCGGTACTCGTCGCGCTTGGCGGTCGGCACCGGGGTCACGAATCCATCAACATAGCTCATGGGGGAGTCTCCTTCAGGGTGAAAGCCGGCGCGTCATCGGCGCCCAGCAGGTGCGCGACATGCTGTCGCAGGTGATCGATGCACGGGAACACGACGTCGGCGCTGCCCTGCGCCTTGGCCAGGATGAAGGCGCCCTGCAGCGTGGCCTGGGTGAACAGCGCCACGGCCTCGGGGTCCCAGGGTGCGTCCGGCGCGTACAGCGCCTTGGCCAGCGCCAGGTCGCGCGCCACCGTCTGGGCGTGGCCATGGATGCCGGCGTCACAGGCCTGGCGCAGGCGCGGCCAGGTCTCGAACGTTTCCTGCACCATCGTGCCGAGCAGGCAGGTGAATTCCGGCGGCGCGCCACGAATGAGCGCCTTGCGCAGATCGAGGTAGGCGAGCACGCGGTCCCGCGGGTCGGGCAGTTGCTGGTGGGGCGCCTGCGCGAACAGGCCGCCGGTGACGCGGTTCCAGTGCTCCACCGCAGCCAGCGCCATCGCTTCCTTGCTCTTGAAATGGTGGAAAAAACTGCCCTTGGTCACCCCCGCCGCCGCGCAGACATCGTCGACCGTGGTGGCGGCGTACCCCTTGGTCCGGATGACCTGCACGGCCGCATCGAGCAGGCGCGAGCGGGGATCCGCCGCGCTCGCGGCAGTTTTCGGGGGGGTGGAAGCGACAGCACTCATACCATACCGACTGGTTGGTATGGATCCTATCGAACAAGAATTGACGCGTCAAGCACCCTGTGGGTTCGGGAGAAACCCCACCATCAACTATCTTATTGATAGCAATTGATGACCCAATCACGCTAGGGTCGTGCCATTTTTGTTCCGAAATCGGCGAACGGGGTTGTTTCTGGTTTCCGGACCGTCCGGGTTTCTGCCGTACCATGCAAGTCTCCCCAATCCACCCATCGGAGGCACCATGGCCAAAGGCGAGCAACATTCTGAGAAATTGAAGAAGAAGCCGAAACAGGACAAGTCCCCCACCAAGCCGCCGGTCGTTTCAGACCGCCCCACCCCGCCGGTCACGACCGTGGTGCCGGTGCGCGGCAAGCTGAAGAACAAGTGAGCGCGAGGATGACCGGTGATGTCGCGCCCAGCGCGGGCGGCACGGCATGACCATCGCGTCAGCCGCAGCCGTGCTGGACTTCTGGTTCAACGAACTGGACGACGCTCGGCGCTTTGCCAAGAACCCGGCCCTCGATGCGGCCATCGGCGAGCGCTTCGGCGCCACGCTACTGGCGGCCATTCTCGGTGAGCTGGAGGCCTGGCGGCAGGCGCCTGAAGGGCGGCTGGCCGAGATCATCGTGCTGGACCAGTTCTCCCGCAACGTCTGGCGCGACACACCGCGTGCCTTCTCGCAGGACCCGCAGGCACTGTGCCTGGCGCAGGAGTTCGTGCGCACCGGCCAGGACCCCGCCCTGACCCCTGCGCAACGGGCCTTCGCCTACATGCCTTATATGCACAGTGAGTCGCGCCTGATTCACGAGCAGGCCGTGGCGTTGTTCTCGCAGCCGGGGCTGGAAGGCTCGCTGGCCTTCGAGCGGCGCCATCAGGCCATCATCGAGCGCTTCGGTCGCTACCCGCATCGCAATGCGATCCTGGGGCGGGTTTCCACGCCCGAAGAGATCGCCTTCCTGGCCGAGCCGGGCTCGTCTTTCTAGCGCACCCGTTCGCACGGGTTTGCATTCAGTCGCAGAACAAGGCGCGAAGCCGAAGACAGTGCTGCAGCACGGCGAGGCAAAGCAACGCCGTGCTGCGTTTGAAGGCGAATCCGTGTCAGGCCGCGTTGCGCGCCAGGCGCAGTTCGTTGGCCCCCTGCACGGCCCCGCTGCCGGGCACCACCTCGCCGGCGCGGTCGGTCACCTCGGCCAGGCGCTCTGCCAGCTGCTCGGGCGCGTCGGGGCCATCGCCGATGTAGACACCCTGGGTCAGCGTGATGTGGGCCGCCTCGAATCCGCCCGCACCGGCGCACAGTGTGGTGCGCGTGGGCGCGCCCTCGCTGGCCAGCACCAGCATGGCCGGCACCACGTTGTGCGGCCCGAAGGCGGGCAGCATGTCGGCGGGGAACAGGTCTTCGGTCATGCGCGTGGCGGCGGTGGGCGCCAGGCTGTTGACGCGAATGCCCTGGCGCTCGCCTTCGATCGCCAGGGTTTGCATCAGGCCCACCAGCGCCAGCTTGGCGGCGCCGTAATTGGTCTGCCCGAAATTGCCGAACAGGCCGCTGGACGAGGTGGTCATGACGACGCGCCCGTACTGCTGCGCCACCATGTGTGGCCACACCGCCTTGCAGCCATGCACCGCGCCCATCAGGTGCACCTCGACCACGGTGCGGAAGTCCGCGACGTCCATCTTGGCGAAAGACTTGTCGCGCAGAATGCCCGCGTTGTTGACGAGGATATCGACCCGTCCCCAGGCGTCGATGGCCTGCTGCACCATGGCCTGCACCGCGGCAAAGTCGGTCACCGAGGCGCCGTTGGCAAGGGCTTCACCCCCGGCGGCGCGGATTTCATCCACCACCGCCTGCGCCGCCGAGACCGAGCCGCCCGTGCCGTCCACCGCGCCCCCGAGGTCGTTGACCAACACCTTGGCCCCGCGCGCAGCCAGTGCCAGTGCATGCTGGCGTCCCAAGCCGCCGCCGGCGCCGGTCACGATGGCCACGCGGCCCTTGAACTGAATGCTCATGCTGTTTTCTCCATGACGGATATTCGATCGGGTGCATTGTCGCGCTGCGCGGGCGCACCGACCGTCGTCCATGCGACCGCGTCGCCTGTGACGGCGTCGGGGAACGCCGACGAGAAGGCCGTCGCGTGCCCGCCACAGGCGCTGGCAAAAACCCCCATCAGGCCGTGGAGGACCTCAAGGCGCTTGATGCGCCGGCCGGCCGGCTGTCACAATGCTCCACCTTCCCTCGTCTTGTCTTTCGAAAAAAGGGCCTTCCATGAACATCCCGTCTTCCTTCAAATTCAGCCTGGCCGCGCTGGCCACCGCCGGTGCTGCACTGGCCCCCGCCGTCTCCCATGCACAGACCCAACCGGCGGCAATGGGCGCCAGCGAATGGAAGACTGCGTTGACGCTCTACGCGTACCTGCCGACGATCGGCGGCTCGACCTCATTTCCCACCTTGCCAGGCAACCCGAGCCCCAGTATCAGCGTTGACGGCAGCACCATCATCGATCACCTGAAGATGACCTTCATGGGTTCGCTGGATATTCACAATGGAAAGTGGGGCGCGTTCAATGACATCCTGTACCTCGATGTGGGCGGTAACAAGTCCAATGTCCGCAACTTCAGCGTGGACGGCGTGCCGGCCAACGTGACTGCCGACATGAGCCTGGACATCAAGGGCACGATCTGGACCGTGGCCGGCGAGTACCGGATGGCGACCAGTGATCCGGCCTTCACCGTGGATGTGCTGGCCGGCGCGCGCATGTTCAACATGAAGAACACCCTGGGCTGGAACTTCACGGGCACCGCCGGATCGCATCCGCTGGCAGGTCGCAGCGGCTCCACCGCCGTCAGCGACACCCTCTGGGACGCCATTGTCGGCGTCAAGGGCAATTACACCTTCGGCGCCGAGCGCCAATGGTTTGTCCCGTTCTACTTCGACATCGGTACCGGCCAGTCGGACCTGACCTACCAGATCGTCGGCGGTATCGGCTACCGGTACAAGTGGGGTGATGTCGTGGCTGCCTGGCGTTACCTGGACTACAACATGAAGTCGGGCAAGCCCATCGAGACGATGAACTTCAACGGCCCCATGATCGGGGCCACCTTCCGCTGGTAAGACCTGCTCCTTGGGCGGGAACAGGCCTGGGGCGTTGAATGCGCGCTCGTCGCGATGTATGGGTCCCCACTGAATCCAGCCCTCCGCTGTTCGTATAAAAATGGTTCGAATCGCCACTCTGACCGGCTTGCTCCTGTTGGCCCTCCTGATGGCGGTATCCGGGGCCTGGGCGACGCTGGCCTTGGCCATTGCCGGCCCTCATGTCGCCTGGATGCGCATTGGGCCGGCAGTCCTCGCCGGGCTGGCCACCGTCGCCTTTCTGGCTGCGCTGATGATTCCGCGATGGCGCTGGAAGGCCGTCGCTGCCTGGCTGCTCATGATGGGGGGGGTGCTGGTCTGGTGGAACAGCCTGATCCCCTCGAACGATCGAGACTGGCTGCCCAACGTGGCGCGCACGCCCTGGGCGACGGTTTCGGGTGACACCGTCACTGTCCACAACATCCGCAACTTCACCTATCGCACCGAGACCGATTTCACGCCCGCCTGGTACGACAAGACCTATGACCTGCGCAAGCTCGAAGGCATCGATATCGTGACCTCGTACTGGATGGGCCCGGACATTGCCCACGTGTTCGTGAGCTTTGCCTTTGCTGGTGGCGAGCACCTGGCCATGTCCATCGAGACGCGAACCGAAAAAGGCGAAGGTTACTCAGCCATCAAGGGTTTCTTCCGCCAGTACGAGCTCTACTACGTGGTGGCCGACGAGCGCGACGTCATCGGCCTGCGCACCAACTATCGCCGCGACCCGCCTGAGGACGTCTATGTCTACCGCATCAAGAGCAATCCTGAGGGCCGGCGTGCCTTCTTCCTGGAATACGTCAGGCAGATCAACGCCTTGAAGGACCACCCCGAGTTCTACAACAGCCTGACGACCAACTGCACCACCAACATCTGGACGAACAGCCACGTCAATCCGGGGCACCTCCCATTGAGCTGGAAGATACTTGCCAGCGGTCATGTCCCGGAATACCTGTTCGAAAACGGACGCCTGGAAGACCCTGGCCTGACTTTTGCTGACATCCAGCGACGCGCCCACATCAATGCCCGCGCAAAGGTGGCGGGCATCGTGCCGGACTTCTCGCAACGCATCCGCAAACCGGAATAGAAACTGGACATCGACATGCGAACCCCTCTTTGCAAGGCACTGGCTGGCGTCGGACTGCTGGCGGCCACCCTGATCGCCACGGGTGCCCATGCTGCCGACGCCGCGCCGGACGCCGGCGCAAACGTGACACCTGCCAAGCGACCGAAGGTATGCCTCGCGCTCTCGGGCGGCGGAGCACGGGGCGCAGCCCATATCGGGGTGCTCAAGGTTCTCGAGCAGTACCGGGTGCCCATCGACTGCATCGCCGGCACCAGCATGGGATCGCTCGTGGGCGCGGCCTACGCGACCGGCATGACGATCGCGGAGATGGACGAAATTACGAGCTCCATCACCACCGAGCTGCTGTTCAAGGAAAACCCGCCGCGCGAAGAGCTTTCCATGCAGCGCAAGGCAGACGATTACTCGCTACTGTTCGGCCCGGAGATCGGGCTGGTCGGAAAATCCTTCAAGTTCCCAAAGGGCGTGGTGACCGGGGTACAGCTGGAGACCGTGCTGCGCAAGCTCTCCAAGGTCAAGGGCTTCCACCGGTTTGACGATCTGGCCATCCCCTTCCGTGCGGTGGCCACAGACCTCGTGACCGGAAAGGCGGTCGTGTTCAAGGAGGGCGAGCTCGCCAACGTGATGCGGGCCAGCATGTCAGTGCCCGGCGCGATTGCGCCGGCTGAATTCGGCGGCATGATCCTGGTGGACGGCATGCTGACGGAGAATCTGCCGGTGCAGGTCGCGCGCTCCCTGGGCGCCGACATCGTCATCGCAGTCAATGTGGGCACGCCCCTGCTCACGCGTGATCAACTCGGCGGGATTTTCGGCGTGGCCGGCCAGATGGTCAGCATCCTGACCGAACAGAACGTGCAGGCTTCGATTGCGCTGCTAAAGCCCACCGATCTGCTGATCTCACCGGAACTGGGCAACTACACCACAGCCGATTTCGATGCGCTGGCCAAGATTGCAGTGCTGGGCGAGCCAGCCGCCGAAAAAGTGGCCGGTCGGCTGAAGGAGCTTTCCTTGCCGCCTGCGGCCTACGCCGCCCTGCGGCAGCGCCAGACCGTGGCCCAGTCGCCCGATCTGCGAATCGTCGACGAGATCCGGGTCGTGGACCTCAAACGTGTAAACCCGGAAACCGTCATTGCCGACATGGAAACAGTGGCAGGCAAACCGATCAACCAGGAGGTGCTGGACCGGGACATGCGTCGCATCTACGGCACCGGTGATTTCGAGCATGTCAACTACACCCTGATCGACGAACCCGGCAGACGGGTACTCGCGGTCGATGCGGTGGAAAAATCATGGGGCCCCGACTACGTCCGCTTCGGCATCGGCCTGTCCAGCGACTTCAGCAGCCAGTCTTCGTTCTTCAACCTGGCGGCCAGCTACCGCAAGACCTGGATCAACTCGCTGGGCGCCTCCTGGCGAAACATGGTGCAGTTCGGGTTCAACAACATGGTGGCCAGCGAGTTCTACCAGCCACTCAACGCCGAGGGCGAGTACTTCGTCGCGCCGACCATCAGCTATCTGACCCGTCCCGTGTACCTCTACCAAGGCAAGAACAACGTCGCGAGCTACAACTTCAGCTCGGCCCAGCTCGGGCTGGCGCTCGGTGCCAATTTCAAGCGTTACGGGGAATTGCGTATCGGGCTCATTGGAGGAAGCCTGAAACCCCAGCTCGAGACCGGCTCGGTCTTTCTGGCGCCCGATGAAGATCGCATTCGGCAGGGCGCCATCAACGCAACGTTGTTGCTGGACCGGCTGGACAACGTGCACTTCCCAAGGTCCGGCTGGCGCTTCGGTGCCAATGTGTACAGCTCGAACACGGGCCTTGGCGCGGACCAGAGCTACAACCGGTGGACGGCTGACGGCACCGCAGCCTACTCGATGGGCGACCACACCTTCAATGTCGCCTTCAAGGCCGGAGGCAAGTTGGGCGGTGAAGGACTGCCGCTCTACAGTTGGTTCCAGTGGGGTGGTTTCCTGCAGCAGTCCGGTTACAAGACCGGACAGTTGTACGGCAACAGCATGACCTATGGCCGGGTCATGTATTACCACCGGATCATGCGCGGAACCATCCTGGATGGTGCCTACGGCGGCATGTCACTGGAGCTTGGCCGCTATGGCGTGCCGCTGCTGCCGGATGCGCCGACCGGGCTGGTGACCTCGGGCAGTCTGTTCATCGGGGCCGACACCCCCATCGGACCTGCCTACCTGGGCTATGGGCGCGCGATGGATGGCAACCAAAGCTTCTACTTCTTCCTGGGCAAGGCGTTCTGATCGAACGGCGCGGCGCGAAGCATTCGCTGGAAACTAAAACGGGGTGCATTTCGCATCCCGTTTTTGTTTGGCGCGGCCGAAACCGCTGCTGGCTTTCGACGCCCCGATTATTTGGAAGCGGCCTTCTTCGGAGCCGGCTCCACGGAAATGGCCATCGCCTCGACATAGACTGCTTCGATCTGGTCGCCCACCTTGACCGCCTTGAAGTGCTCCGGATTCTTCACTTTCAGGTCGACGACGTTGCCGTTAGGGCCTTGGACCGTGATGGTCTTCGCCTTGGGATTCACGGCCAGCACATCAGCGGTGATGGTCACTTCGCGAGCCTCGGCCGCGCCCGGCTTCTGGCCAGGCTTGGCCTGAGCGGTATCGGAACTTTGCGTGCTTTCGCGCAGCCCGCCGCCTTTCTTGACCTGCATGGTCAGGGCTTGGACATACTTGACGACGAGGAGGTCGCCCACCTTGACCTGATCAAAGTTCTTGACATCCGGGCCCGCCACCACTTCAAAGACCTTGCCAGAAGCCGTCTTCAGGCTCACTTTGCGGGTTGCCTTGTCGATCGCCGTCACGGTTGCACTGGCCTTGACGGTCTCGGCGACCGCCACTTTTCCGGGCTCATTGGCCGTCACGACAGCACCGGTCGGCGCCTGCTGTGCAAGAGCCGGCACAGCCAACACGGACAAGGCGATCGCGGCGGACAAGATCGAAATACGCATGATTTGATTCCTTAGGGTGAAACGGAGGGTTGGGATAAAGCACCGCGCCACCTGAGAGCGGCCACCGGGCTGCAAAGAGTTCGCGACGCAAGCCGTGCGGGGCGACGGAACTCAAAACCCCAAGATTGTAGGGCCGAGCGGATAAGCGGTCGTTCAGGCAAGGGCCATCATGCCGACGCATGCTACAACCCCCACTTTCCACGCGCCGGCACTGCACATGACCGTTCCCGAACTCACCGTCCAGGACATCGAAGTCTTCATCGAGGGCACAGGTCCGAATGCCGTGGTGATGATCCATGGCTGGCCGGACACCCACCGCCTGTGGGATGCCACGGTCGAGGCCCTCAAGGGCCAACACCGCTGTGTGCGATTCACATTGCCAGGCTTCGACCCGCAGCAGCCTGCGCGTGCGACCGCGCTGACCGACATGACGGCCCTGTTCGGCGCCATCGTGCAAGCCGTAAGCCCGGGCAAGCCGGTCACGCTGCTGCTGCATGACTGGGGCTGCGTCTTCGGATATGAGTTCGCTGCACGGCACCCTGAGCAGGTGGAGCGCATCGTGGCCGTCGACATTGGCGACCACAATTCGGCTGCCTTCGCAAGCTCACTCACGGGCAAGGCGAAGTGGCAAATCTTTTCATACCAGTGCTGGCTGGCCGTCGCCTGGTGGACGGGACGCCACATCCATGCAGGTTTGGGCGATCGCATGACACGGGCTATGGCAGGCAGCTTGCGCTGCCCCACTGCGCCAGAGTCCATCGGCTGGCCGATGAACTACCCATACGCCATGCAATGGTTTGGTCTCATGGGTGGATTTCGCGGCGCGGCACCCGTTGAACTTGCATGCCCCCTGCTCTACCTTTATGGTGAGCGCAAGCCTTTCATGTTCCATTCACCGCAGTGGCTGCAGCGGATCGCCGCCCGCCCCGGCAGCGCGGTGCAGGGCTTTCGAACCGGGCACTGGGTGATGGTGGAGCAACCTGGCGCTTTCAATCAGCGGGTGCGCAGTTGGCTCGACGGGGCGGACGGTCAGACCTTGGCAGCCGGTAGCGCAATCCCCTCGAGATCACTGCCGCGCAGACCGGGCTGAAGCACGCCATCACAGGTCAGTGTGCTTGCCCGATGTCCAGCCTCTCATGCCGATGGCCTTGTCCGCCACTTCCGTGGCGGGCGCCTCCAGGGGCGTGCCCATGGTGTCGTTCCAGCGGTTCAGGAAGGCAAACATCGCCACCACGCCCAGGATTTCGGTGATCTCGCCGTCGCTCCAGTGCCGTTGCAGTTCGGCAAACTGGGCGTCGGTCACCGCGTTCGGCTGACTGGCTGCGGCCAGGGCAAAGTCCAGCGCCAGGCGCTCGCGCTCGCTGTAGTGCGGGCTGCTGGCGTAGGTCCACACGTCGGCCAGCTTGGCGTCGCTGATGCCGAAGTTGTGCGCGCCCAGCAGCGTGTGCGCCTGGCAATACAGGCAGCCCGACACCTTGCTGGCGACATGGCCGATCAGCCGCCGGAACCCGAGGTCGACCTCGCCTTCAGGGTCCATCACCGCGCTGTTGAGCTGCGCCAGCGCCTGCACCAGTTTCGGCTTTCGCTGCATCGTCAGCACGCTGTTGGGCGTGAAGCCCAAGGTCCCCAGGAAGAAGTCGAAGTGCGGCTTCAGTTCTGGCGTGGTCTCGCGTGGAAGGGGCTTCAGGCGTGGCATCTCTCGTTCTCGATTTGTCGGCACTGCATCCGGATCAGACTCCAATCAACGCAACGGACGCGAAAGGTAGACGCCCTCACGCCCCACGATCGTGGCCCTTGCCGGCATCAGGATCGTGCAGTCGTCACAAGGCGCGCGGATTTCATCCGGACCGTCGGTAGCGATCAATTCGCCTTGTGCGAACACCTCGAAGCCGATGCAGGGCCGGACAAAACGAAAATCCGTCGTCTTGATCACCACCGTCTGCAGCAACTCGAAGCGCCGTGCAACCTCGGGCGCAGCGCCCGCCGGGTCGTGTGCCGCCAGGCCGAAATGGGCCAGAAAACGCCGCGTGACGTCGATGGCGACATCTGCGCTGGCCCGCAGGAAGTGCTGCCCGCATTCGACCACCATGCCGGCGCCCCGGCCGGAAGCCTCACCAAAGTGGCCGTGCTGGATGACCGGGGTCCCCGAGCCCAAGCCACCGGGCATGACCAGGTGAACCGCCGGGCGGCCGATGGCGAGTGCCGCTTCACTGTTGCGCGCAAAGGCCGGATAGACCCAGAAGGGTTCGACGTCCTGGCTGGTCGAGTGGATGTCGAGCAGGTGATCGGCTGCGGCCACCACCGGGCGGAGTTCGCGCGCGCGGCGCAGCTCGGGGCTGTCTTCGGGGCCGTCCAGCCACTCTGAAGACCAGATGCGATTCAGGTTGTGCACGAGCTGGCGGCTCTCGAACGGCTGGGCCGGATCGAAGGTCTCGTATGCAGCCACGTTGGCAAAGCTGACGGTCAGGGTGCCGATCAGCGGGCGCACACCGGTGTCCAGCAGGTGCGCCGCCGCCACCATGCCGCAGAACTCGTTGCCGTGCGTGAGCGCGTTGATGAGCACGTGCGGCCCGGGGCGGCCGGATTCGAAGCGGTGAACGTAGTCAATGCCCACATTGCCCTTGCGGTAGACGGACAGGTCGCGCGGCAGCACTTCGAAGGCGGGTGCCCCTGTCGTGGGGACGTTGGCTGTGGAATGGGTGGTTTCAGTCATGGAGTTTCAGTTGAAGGTGACCCGGCAAGCGCGAGGTCAGGGGTGGATGGGACGGGCGGGCGAGCGGAGCGATCAGTCTGTCGCCAGCACCCGCAGCAACCACTGGTTCAGGTCACCGATTTCTTCCTCGCACACTGAGTGCCCCATGGCGTAGTCATGCCATTCGACGGCATGGCCGAGCGCCTGCAGGGCGGCGTGAGACGCCATCGCGCCCATGATGGGCACCACGTCGTCCTGCCGGCCGTGCGCCAAGAAGACGGGCGTCGTCGCGTTGGCACCATGCCGCTCGGCGGGCGTAAGGGCCGCCAATGGCAGATAGCCCGACAGGCCGACGATGCCGGCCAGGCCCTGCGCGTGGCGCAGCCCGGTCATGAGCGCCACGGCGCAGCCCTGCGAAAAGCCCGCCAGCACGATGCGGCTGGCCGGTATGCCGCGCGCCTTCTCGCGCTCCAGCAGCGCCTCGATGGCCGCCTGTGACGCGCGCAGGCCGCGCTCATCTTCCCGGGATGTCAAGTCGGCCCCCAGGATGTCGTACCAGGCCGGCATGACGTAGCCGCCGTTGATCGTGACCGGCATCTCGGGCGCGTTCGGGAACACAAAGCGTACCGGGCCGACGCCCGACAGATCCAGTTCCTGCGCGATGGGCACGAAGTCGCGCCCGTCGGCGCCCAGGCCATGCAGCAACAGCACGGTGGCGCGCGGGTTGTCGCCGGTTTCAATCTCGATGGTTTCCAGGGGCATGGCGTGCTTCAAAAACACCCATGGTAGCGGTGCGCCAGGAAAACGCCTCAGCCCTGGTCAAACACCGCATCCACCGGCACCTGCAGGCCGGTCACGATCTGGTTGGTCTTGGCCGCCAGCGCGACGATGGCCAGCAGCTCGCCGTGCTGCTGCGGCGTCATGCCTTTGGCCTTCGCGGCAGCGGTGTGCGAATGCACGCAGTAGCTGCAGCCGTTGATGATGGAAGCGGTGATGTAGACCATCTCCTTGGTCAGCGGGTCAATGGCGCTGGGCGTGGCCATGACCTGCTTGACCTCGGGCCAGGTCGCTTCAAGCAGGGCCGGATCAAACGCCAGGCGTTGCCAGAGGTTGTTGATGAAATCGGTCTTGCGCGTGGCGCGGATGTCGTCGAAGACGGCCTTGACGCGCGGGTTGCTCTCGGGATCGGGGATGGGGGCAAGGGTGGACATAAGTTCCTGAAAGTGTGGGGACTGGGCAAGGTTTCACGAAATCAAAACAGGTTCTGGGTATCCTCGGGGCCGGCCGCTGGCGGTGCGCGCGGCGCCGTGCGCGGGGGGAGTTCCCTGGGCGCCGGCTGGCCGACAAGCGGAACAGCGGGCATGCTTCGCACCAGAGCGTGCGCCTGCTCGTCCGTAGCGTGAAGCCAGGCCTCGAAATCGCCCGGCGTGAGCAACACCGGCATGCGTTTTTCATCGCCGGGCCGGTGCATGCGGGCCATCAGCGGATGGGCGTCGGCGTTTACCGTCAGCAGCGTGAAGCTGGCGATGATCTCGCCACTGGCGGGATCAAGCCATCGCTCCCACAGGCCGGCCGCTGCGAACAGGTCGCCGTCCAAACGGTCCATGCGCCAGCGCACGGCCCGGCCGGTTTCCCAGCAGGGCTCGAAAAAATTCTCCATGGGCGCCAGCGCCCAGTGCCGTTCGCGCCAGGGGCTGCGAAAGCTGGGCTTGACGGAAGCGGTTTCGCTGCGCGCGTTGGTGGTGTGGCGCGACAGTTCTTTCGCATGGGCCGCGTCACGGCTCCAACGCGGCACCAGACCGAACCGCGCCAGCAGGCAGCGCGGCGCCAGGTCGTGCTGCCCCGGCGCGCCGCCGCGCACGAGGATCGGCGCCTCGTAGCCGGGGTACACCTCGCGCGGCCAGTCGGCCTCGGGCAGGTGCGCCACGCCCAGCCGCGCGGCGCGCAGGCGGTCGCGGGACGAGGGGGTGTAATTGGTGCACATGGCGGCATTGTGGCGCGACCTGCGGCTCGCCCAAAACCCCTGTGCACAGCGCCCAAAAAGCAAAGGCAGCCGGGTCCGCCCCGTCTGCCTTGTTGGTGAGGCCCTGCCATGGGCAAAGCCGCGCCGTGACGCGCCCGATTACTTGGGCATGATCACCGTGTCGAGCACGTGGATCACGCCGTTGTCGGCCACGATGTCGGTGGCGGTGACGTTTGCGTTGTTCACCTTCACGCCACCCATGGTCACGATGGCGATCTCGCTGCCCTGCACCGTCTTGACATTACCGGCCTTGACGTCCTTGGCCATCACCTTGCCGGGGACCACGTGGTAGGTCAGCACGGCCTTGAGCTTGCCCTGGTCCTTCAGCAGCGCATCCAGGTCCGCCTTGGGGATCTTCGCAAACGCAGCGTCCGTGGGCGCGAACACCGTGAACGGACCCGGGCCCTTGAGCGTGTCGATCAGGCCGGCGGCGGTGAGGGCAGCGGCCAGCGTCTTGAAGTTGCCAGCGGCAACGGCGGTATCAACGATGTCCTTGGCCTGGACAGAGAAGGCCGCGCCAAGGGCCAGAACGGTCGCGATGAGGGTCTTTTTCATGAGGGACTCCAGAAGTGAAACAGTGGATCTGACACGCCAAAAATCTGGCGTGGATGAACTGTAAATACTATTCAGTATCCACATATACTGTATGGTAATTAAAAATACCTATCAGTATTTTCCAGACGACTTCCCGCTTCTTTCCTTGCCACGCCCCCCACTGCCGGCCGCATTCACGGACTGTCTTTTTCGATGGCAAGCAGCGACCCTTTGAGAGCGGGACACCGGCTTTTCCGGCCCAAGACCGAACACAAACTGGTAAAAAAAGCCAACGTACGGGCACGCAGCCGCCCGCAAATCTTCGGGGCGGGCCCGATCACCCGAACTGTTGCGCCGCCGCCATCGCCCCCATGCGGGCGCTGATGGCGTGGAATTCGGCGACCGTCTCGTCGATGATCTGCTGCACCGGCTTCACGGCATGGATCAGGCCGGCCGACTGGCCCGCCAGCGCCGGCGCGGCGTTCATGTCGCCACCGAAGTAGACCTGCTGGATGCCGGTGAAGGTGTCGGGCTGCATCAGCCCGGCGTCATGAATGGTCCGGGTGAAGTCCGTCTTGAGCGCGCGGATGCAGGGCGTGGACTTGGTGTTGAGCATCCAGGTCCCGGTGATCTCGGCCGACACGATGGCCTGTTTGTAGTGGCCGTGCACCGGGCTCTCGGCGCTGGCCACGAAGCGCGTGCCCATCTGGATGCCTTCGGCGCCGAGCGCAAACGCCGCGGCCATGCCGCGGCCATCCACGATGCCGCCGGCGGCGATCAGCGGCACCTCGACGCGCTCGCGGATCGCCTGAAGCAGCACCAGCGTGCTGACCTCCTCGGGGTTCTTGAAGCCGCCGCCTTCGCCGCCCTCGACCACCAGGCCGTCCACCCCGGCATCCACGCATTTCAGCGCGGTCTCCAGCGTCGGCACGGCGTGATAGACCACAATGCCCGCGGCCTTGAGCGGCGCGATGAATTTGGCCGGACTGCCGGCCGAGGTGGTGACGAAGCGGATGCCCGATTCGCAGACGAAGCGCAGCATGGCGTCGTCCTTCAGGAAGCGGATCGGCAGGTTGACCCCGAACGGCATGCCGGTGGCGACCATGGCGGTGATCTCGCGCTGGCAGTTGGCGGTCTCGCCCGACGAAGTCTCGATGATGCCCAGCCCGCCCGCGCGCGACACCGCCGAGGCGAGCGTGCTGCGCGCGATCCAGCCCATCGGGGCCTGCACGATGGGGTAACGGGCGCCGGTGTGGGCGAGGACTCGGTTCATGGGATCAGCTCCAGACGGGTTTGGCAATTCGGGACGAAACCGCAGCAGTGTCCGCGCATTCCGGCAAGGGGCCAGTCACCTTCGCGTCCAGAGAGTTTCACTATGAATTCGATAGCTACAAACGACCATTTTTGGGTGGGCTATGGCCATTTTTCCTAACATCTGTCGCAAATGGATGGATGGACGAAGCAGGCGATCGCCTGCCCGGACCAAGCGGTCTGCAAGACTTCAGTGAGCACATAGGGAAAATCCCCAGCCATTTCACCCGAAATGCCCGACCGCCAGGACTGTTCTTCGATTACCGTCAATGGCTTGTGCGCCGCATCGGTTCGCCCGGAATCGATCCGCATCCCCAATGGACCGAGGCCCCCAGGTTCGCAGGAGACTCCATGCAACGCCGATCGCTTTTTGAGACCACCGCCACACTCGGCCTGGGCGCCCTGGCCGGCTGCGCCCTGCCCGGCAATGCCGCGCGCGACGCGAAGACGCCCTTCGATGTGCCCGTCACCTATGTGCCCATCGTCGGCAGTGACATGATGTTTCCGGTGCGCCGCATCTATTGCATCGGCCGCAACTACCGGGCCCATGCGATCGAGATGGGCTCCAACCCCGACCGCGAGCCCCCTTTCTTCTTTCAGAAACCCACCGACGCGATCCAGAACGTGGCGCCCGGCACTGTGGCGGATCACCCGTACCCGACACTGACCAAGAACTACCACTACGAGGTCGAACTGGTGGCCGCCCTGAACAAAGGCGGACGCAATATCCCCATGGGCAGCGCGCTCGGCCACGTCTACGCCTATGCCCTGGGCCTGGACATGACGCGGCGCGACCTGCAGCGGGCGATGGGGGACGAGAAGAAGCCGTGGGAAATCGGCAAGAGTTTTGACAAGAGCGCGCCGATAGGTCCCCTGCACCTTGTCGGGCAGACTGGTCATTTCACCCAGGGCGGCATCTGGCTCAAGGTCAACGGCCAGACCAAACAGAACGCTAACCTGAACCAGATGATCTGGAGCGTGGCCGAGCAGATCAGCAAGCTGTCCGAAGCCTTCGAATTGATGCCCGGTGACATCATCTATTCGGGCACGCCGGAAAACGTCGGCCCGGTGGTGCGCGGAGACGTGATCGAGTGCCACATCGACGGTCTTCCGAACCTGAGCGTGAAGATCGTCTGACCACTTCCTCCGCGGCCATCGACAGAGACACAACCGAAGCTTCGACCTACCCTGTCAGCCCCTTGTTTTCAACCCCAACCGGAGATCCCGATGAACCATGGCCTTTCTCTTCTTCGCCAGCTGCTGGCCGTCACGCTGACCCTGCTGAGCCTGGCCGCCAGCGCGCAGACACCGCCGCCCTATGGGCTTTCAATCAATATCGAACAGGCCAAGAAGGCCATGGCCGCCGCTGAGGCCGAGGCACGCAAGAACAACTGGCAGGTGGTGATCTCCATTGTCGACACCGGCGGACACCTGGTCATGCTGCAACGGCTTGATGCGCAGAATGCCAGCGTCGACATCGCCACGGGAAAGGCTCGCACAGCCGTGAATTTCCGTCGGCCCACCAAGGCGCTGGAAGATGGCCTGGCCGCAAATGGCAGCGCGCTGCGCATCCTCGCGGTGCCGGGCATCACGCCCTTGCAGGGAGGCCTGCCGATCGTGGTGGACGGCAAGATCATCGGCGGCATCGGTGTCTCCGGCGTCCTCGCCACCCAGGATGAAGTCGTTGCGAAAGCCGGGCTCGATACGCTGACCGCCAAGTAACTCAGACGATCGGACCTTCAGGTCCGCGTCTGAAGGTCATGTTCAACCTGGCCGCACATCCCCGGTCAGGCCGATTCCCCCGACTGGCTTATCCAGGTGCCTGACGCTTCGGAGGGCGCAGGGGGCGATCGAAACAATCACGCCGCCCCGCGCCCCTTCTGGCTTTCGAAATACACCACCTTGCGCGCGCGCTGCACATCACCGAGCGGGCGGTGCGCGGCCAGCGCCTGCCACGGGTCGAATACGCCGGCTTCGGCCTCGGCCGCGAGTTCCTGCCCCTTGGCCGAAGCCGTGTCCTGACGCGGCAGGCTGAGCCGGGCCACAGTGGTGTAGGGACTGGGCCAGTTGACCGATGCGTCCTCGATGGGCGTCAGCGCCTCGCTCACAAATGGCTGCACCTGCAGATCCCATTGCAGGTGATGCTTGGCCAGTCGCGCGCTGAAATCAGCGCCCCAGTCGGCATTGGCGCCCTTGGTGGCCGCGCCATTGGCGCCCGCTGGCACCAAGCGAACGCGAACCGCATACGGCCCGCAGGCCATCGGCACCGCACTGAACAGGGTTTCCGTGGCAAAGCCGCCAAAAGGCCGGCCCACGGACTTGATCAGCTTGAGCATCCGCAGGGGGCCGCCAAACACGCCATAACGCTTGAACAGGAACTTCAGCAGGGACCCGCCGCCACCCGCAGCAGCGACGACGAAGTCGACGAACTCGTCGCTCTTTGGGAACGCAAACGCTTCCTGGTTGATCAGTGTGAAGTCCTGGCTCCGCGCCGGGCCATTGCCCAGAGCGGAATCCCCCTCCACACCCAGCACCCGGATGGCAAACCCGCGAATGTCGGGTGTACGGTCCGGGGCGCGGTCCAGAGCGCCGTTGGACAGGCGAACCTGCGCCTCGAACGTTGCCGGCTTCGCGAAAAGTCCGTGCCGGGCGAAGTCGGGCAGGTCGTCCAGCACCTGCAGGGACCCGCGGGCCGCCGTGATTTGCTTTCGATGCAACGCACGCCCCGTACCGTATTTCTTGGACTTTCGTGCCTGGATGGCGGCGAAATGCCGGGCGTAGCCGGCAAACCTCTTGGCTTCGTCTGGAGCGATCTGTTCTTTCCAGTCCGTGGCAGGGGTCAGGTCAGGCTTCATGAAACAGCATCCGAAGTGGAATCAAGGCCCGATGCTACCTCGCATGGCGAAAAACGGCTGCGCCAGGTCAGCGCAGGTTTGCTGCGAACACCCCCTGTCAATCTTGACAGGGGTCCAGCCCCTCGATAAGCCGATCCCTCCTATTGATCTTCTCTAAAAACATGACAACCAATTTGCATCTCACGCGTTATGTCTTCAGGATCATTGCTGGAGAAT
>NZ_JAKJEW010000033.1:0-41431 GCF_022705245.1 Candidatus Skiveiella danica
TATCTGGGAAAACTGGCCAATGACTCACCGGCTATCCAGTAAGCTCCCACTGTTGCACTTGGATTTGAGACCGCCCATCTTGAAATGGCCGTATGTAGCTACTGATTTAGGAGCAATTCCCAAGTCAGCATGTTGAGCCTGTGCCCGGGCTGAACGAGGGCTTCCAGGACGCTGAAATGGTTCAGGCCCGGCAAGGCCTCGCAGACCGGCACGGCTCTTGGACCCCAGGCATCGCGGATGAGCCGGTTCTGACGCAGGAACTCGGCGCTCTCATCGCCACCGGCGACGGTATAAAGCACGCCACGCCTGGGCCGCGGGAGAAGCGCAGGGCTGGTTTTCCTGACCTGGGCGGGTGTGAGCCGCAACGAGTCTTTCAGAAAGGGGGTCAGGCGCAGCGGCGCCAGGTCATAGACGCCGCTGATGCCCAACGCCTCGCGCACCAGGTCTGCGGGAAGGTCCGAAGCATAGGACTTCCAGGCGCAGGTCAGCAGCATGGCGGCCAGATGTCCGCCCGCGGAATGCCCGACAACGGTGATACGCGCCGGGTCGCCGCCGTGCTCCGCAATATTGCGGTAGGTCCATGCCAGCGCCTTCACCATCTGCATCGTGATCTGCGCGATCGTCACCGCCGGGCACAGCGCGTAGTTCGGCACCACCACGCACACGCCCTTTTGTGTGAACGCCGGGGCAATGAAGGAGTGATCGGCCTTGTCCAGGCTTCGCCAGTACCCGCCGTGAATGAACACCAGCACCGGCGCTTGCGCCGGCGATCCAGGGAAGATGTCCAGGGTTTCGCCGGCAGCTGCGCCGTAGGCAATATCGAGCACTGCGCGGCCCTGAGCCCGACCGGCCGCCGATTCCCTGCCCCAACGCTCAAAATGCTGCGGGTGTTCAGGCACCAAAGCTCGGTTGTTGTACATGCGGTCAAGCCATTCGGGCGAGTAGCGGGGCATCAAATTCTCCTGCGTAAGGAGGCCGATCCTGACACACTTTGCGTGGCTAGGCATGACGTCGAACAGGCCAGTGAAACGCTCGGCCTCCAGCCTCGGTGCCACCAAAAAGTTGTTAGAATCCCGGCTGGTGTGGGGGGGTAGCTCAGCTGGGAGAGCGCTGCGTTCGCAATGCAGAGGTCGGGAGTTCGATCCTCCTCCTCTCCACCATGGTTTGGTTTCAGTGGGTTCTTAGCTCAGTTGGTAGAGCAGCGGACTCTTAATCCGTAGGTCGACAGTTCGAGCCTGTCAGAACCCACCACTTGAATGCCTCGCCAGACAATGAAAGCCTGCTATGTAAACCGTAGCGGGCTTTTTCAATTCTGGCGTCCGACTTTCCCCGTGTAGCCACTGTGTAGCCAGCGGTACCGGTTTTTGTACCGTGTAGCCACCACCAGACGAAAGAAAACCCGCACGCGGCGGGCTGGGTCTTATCGTCTTGCTGGGGGTCGCGGCCCGTCGTGTCGGTGTTCCATTCGGGCGGGCGTCCCGGCCAGCAGGTAGCGTGCCCCGTGGGCAGGTTTCAGAATGCGCTCTGCAAGCCGGTCGGCTTCGCTGGGCACCCCTTGCAGCGCCAGCAGGCGGGCGGCTGTCCAGGCGATTGCGTCCGGCTCAGTCAGCATCAAGGATGCGAATCTGCGCCAGGCGGCGCACCTCATCATCAGAGAACCCGGAAAAGTCCACATCACCATTTTTCATAATGTGGGGAACCTTCATAACCGCGCTCACGCCTTCGGTGCCATCCGGGTTGATTCCGACAAGGCGGATTCGTTCGAGCCGCCCACCTGCGCCAGCCCCGGCCTTTTTTTCCAGGTCGCTGATTCGTGTTTCAAGTGTTGCCATGCTTTTGCTCCAACGCGGCAATGCGCGATTCAAGTTCGTCTATCTCACTCACGCGGGCCAGCGTACCGATAGCCCCTAGCAGCGCGGCCCCCTGACCCGGTGCAAGCTCACCAATGGCCACAGAACGCAACACGGCGCGGCCTTGGTCCGTCAGTGACCCATCGGGCAGGGTAAGGGCCTGGGGCTGTTCTGCGGCCCGCAGCGGGGCTATGGCGCGTTCGAGCAATAGGCGGGCGGCGGATGTATCGCCCGCCAGTGCCTGCGCCATCAACTTGGCCAGCAGTTCGGGAACACGGGCAGCAATGGCGGCGCGTATTTTCGAGACCTCGCCACTACCTCGGGTGCGGCCCTTGGGGTTTCCGCTCTCGCCGGGTTTCCACCGTCCGGGCGGTCGTTTTTTTGCAGCCGTCATGTTTGCTTTTCCTTTGCTCAATCAAAGCAATTCCGCCTGGGAGGGCCTTCGCGCTGGCGGCGCGTCCAATTCGCCATCCGTGACCAGTTCGGCGCAAAACTCCTCGGCAATTTCGGCGGTCGCGGTCGCATAGGTAAGTTCATAACTGAGGTCCGCATGCTTGTGGTCTGAGTGATTCAGCAGGTATTCATGCAGCCGTTCTATACGGTCGCGCAACAGGTGCAGGCGGCGGGTCAGTGTCGCGATGGTCTTGGCGGCCTGAGGGTCACTGGCGATGATTCCGAATTGCTCGCATACGGCGCGAAGTTGCCACGGATGAATGAGCACCTCGCGGGGGTCATCGTAGTTGTCGGATGGCTGGGTCAGCAGGATGGCGCGGCCTTGGTTGTCAGCAACCCATTCGGCGGTCAGTTCGTGGTGCGTGAGTGTGTCGGTCATGTTGTCTGTCCTTCAATGGTTTGTTGCCAGAACTGCTACAGCAGATGGCTTCTCTAGATGGTTTCCGTGAGACGGTGTAGAGGAACCGTCAAAAGGGGGTCTGATTGCACCGTGAGACGGTGTAGGCGGCGCTCCCTCTACGCCGTGAGACGGTGCAATAGAGGGGCTCTCTACACCGTGAGACGGAATAAGGGATGCGTTTTTCAACGGCCTGTTTCTTTGATACGCGCCACGCTCGAAACACTGTGCAGCGCCGATGTCATAGCCCGGCAGCTTGTCCAGCGTCCGCCACGTCACGGCATACCAGCTCGCCCGATTCGGTCGCTGGCCCTTCACCGTCTCGAAAATGAATCCGGCGGCGAGTAGTTCGCGTTTTGCCCGCGTAATCACGTCTGCGCTTTTCCATCCTCGTTTGGCAAGATAGGCGGCAGACAGCAGCAACTTCCCGTTGTTGTCTCGCACGAACTGGCGGGCAAGCTCGAGAAGCAAAGCACGCGCAGGATGCGACAAACGGGCGTATGCGGGGCTATCCAGGACTGACCAGGGCAAGGCCACGAACCCGCCCACATCGCGGCCAGAATCGCCCTTGGTGCGTTTAACCATGCCCGCGCCTTGCCTGCCACTGGTGAACCTTGCGGCGGTCGGCATCGCTGAGGCGATACACACCCGGGCGGCAGTCTTTTCCGTCGCGGTCAATGAAATGGATACGGTCGCACGGCACGTCCAAACCACGGCGGCGCAGTTCTGCCACCAGTTCGGGCGAGTTGCTGGCACCCGCCACGCTGTCAAGCTCTTGGCGGCTCACCGGGCGGCGAATCAATACGGTGATTGCTCGCAGGTGTCGCGGGTTGTCGGTTCCGGTAAACTTCGCGCTGTTCGGGGCGCTCGATACTGCTTTTGTGGTGTCGGGCGTTTTCATTTCGCGGCCCTCCATTTCCACGATGAAGGCGAAGCGCACCAGAGACGCAGTGCGAAGCGTTGAAGTGCGGCCCACATCAGGACACCCCCAGCACGCGGCGCAGTTCAGCCACCGGCCAGGCCAGGATGCCATGCACGCGCAGCGGGCGGACAGGGCCTGTCCCGTCCTTCATCGCCCACATCCGCAGGGTCTGCGGGGCGCGGTCGAGATAGTAGGCAGCTTGCGCTGTCGGCACGGTCGGGCGCGTGATAGTCGACAGCGGCGGATACGGTGCCGGTTTCGCGTCAGGCGCGGCGCTCAGGCGCTCGGACAGTTGCGCCAGCAGGTCCGGGTAAGCCTCGGACAGCAGCGCCAGAAGTGCCCCGGTCCGGTCGGGGCGTTGAAGGTTTGCAAGTTGCATTTGATGCTCCAAACACCGATGAATTTCGATGTATGAATGCATCTTTTTCTGGCAACTATCCTCCCCCGCAAGTGTCCCCCGCTCCCCCAGTTTGGTGGATACCCCGATGGGGGATAGTCAGGGCTTGTCGGCAATTTCCTTGCTTGCTCGCAGCCGGTCCCAAGCCTTGTCAAACACGGTTGAATTTTTGGGGAAGAGCGGCGTACCGGTAAGGGCTTGGCGCATCGCAGCCTTCACGCCGGGCTTGCCGGGCTCATTCGGCGGTAGCCCAAGCGGGTCATGCCCGTGTTCACGGATTGCCTCAAGCACTGCCGCATCTTGAGCGGCAAAGCGCTGCACCGGCTTATTTTCGGCGCTTGGCTTTGGTGCCACGGCTGGCGCGGCCTGGGGCTCAAGTTGCGTGGGCTGTGCACCTTCCATCGCTGGGAACTGCTCCGGCAGCGTCCAACCCATCGCACGCGCCCACGCGCCAAATTCAGACAGGCTCACGGTAACGGCTTCCCGACTCCCAAGCATTTCCCAAGGTTCAAGCGGGCGCAGCAGCCCGGCTGAGTCAACATGGGCGGCGGCAATCGTCAGACGGCGCTCAAACTCTCGCCCCGGCTCGGCATATTGAACGCTGGTCAACGCGGGGCGCGGCTCAAGCCCAAGGCTCAATAGAACGGCCTCGCGTACCTTTGCCTTTGGCATACGCGCCCACAGTGCCCAATCTGCCAGCGGGCGCGCTGGCGGCTCTGGTGGTGAATATCCGCGACTGACGCCAGCCCCACTTCGCGGGTAAGTCTTTTTTTCGCTCACAGCATCCCCCGATGCAACCCCGTGAAGGTGCCCCAGCAGGCCAGCGGGGGAACTGGCTTTTCGGTCGGGGAAATTAGTCCCGGCCTAGCTGGGGCGAAACTCAATAATTCAGTGCCAGAAAATCAATTCGATTCCTCTAACAGGAACCGCAATATGCGCTGTAACCCGCATGGATGCTAGGTTTCAGGCTTACACGCTCAAAAGGTACCGTCACAAATACCGTCTTTTTTCAATGTGTCCCGGCCATTTCACCCGGCCACCAGCGCCAGCTTACCCGGCTCCAAATCGGCCACGAACTGCACCCCGGCCTGTTCCAGAATCCACGCTTCTATCTTTTCGTGGTGCAGGCGCAGCAAATCCAGCGGGCGCACGGTGTAATGCTTTTCAGCGGTCGCGCTGGGCTTGTGCCCCATGATTTGCGCCACCACACCGGCAGGGATTTCCAGCCACTCGGTCAGGGACTTGAACGAACGGCGCAGTCCGTGAAGGGTAAGCCCCTCGATACCGGCCACCTTGCACGCGGCAATATGCTGGGTGCGGGGAATACTCAGGGTGTCACCCACTTCCTTGCCCCGGCTGGCGCTGGGGAAAACGTAGGCATTGCGGCGCGGCAGGGCGTGAATCAGTTGCGAGATAAACGGGGTAAGCGGAATCACGCGCTCACCCTCCACCTTGTCGCGGATGGTTAGCCCTCGCCACTTGGTGTTTACATCTTCCCAGCGCAGGCCCAACACCTCGCCGGGGCGGGCACCGGTCAATAGCAGGGTTTGCAGATAGGCAGCAGCCACGGGGTTATGTATCTGGCGCACGGCATCAAACCATACGGATAGCTGTTCCTTTAGTAGTGCGTCCTGTTTCACCCCGGCCCGTCCCAAGGCTTCGCGGGCCTTTTTGGTTTTCGCCGGGTTGACGCTGGGCAGGGCTGGCGCGTATTCCGGTTGTTCGGCGCACCATGTCAGAAACGCCTTGAGGCAGCGCCACGCCAGCCGGGCGGATGTTGGGCGGGTCTTACCTTCACGGGCGGCCCATGCTTCGATTGTGGGTGCGCTCAGGTCGCGCAGCGGCAGCGCCATAAGCGGATGCAGCGGCCCGGCCACCGTCACCCCCTTGCCCTTGGTGCCACGTTTCGCAGGCACTCCACCGGCCTGCACCAGCTTGGCATGGTCGGCATGGTGTCGCACCCCCCAATGCGGGCGGCGGGCTTCCATGTAGGCGTTCCAGACTTCGCCCACGGTCACAGCTTGCACGGCAGCGGCGGCCTTGCTGGCGGCTTTGGCGGCCTGTTGCTGGCGCTCCACTTCGCGGGGGTCTGTGCCAGCGTCCAAGGCCACGCGCAGGCGGTTTGCTTCCTGTCGGGCGGCTTCAATGGTCCAGGCGCGAACATCCCCGATGGTGCGGCGGATGGTCTGCCGGTTCAGTTTGGCCTCGAACACGAATGCCTTAACCCCGGTCGGGTTCTTTGCGCTGGCGGGTGTCGCCCTCACGCGCAGGCCTGGGGCCTTGCTATCGCGCAGGAACACTTGCAATTTTTCGGGCGGGCAAGTCAGGCGCTCGATTGCGCCAGCCGTCAGGTCTTGCGCTTCGCTCAGGTCCGGCGCATCGGTCTTTTTCGGTCGTGCCATCGTGTGCCCCTTGATTCCATGTAGCCACCATGTAGCCACTTTTGCCCCATTTCGGGGAATTTCAATCAACGTCCGCCTGTCTGCAATCACAGTATCAAGCCATGTAAGTTGTTGATTTATATGAATTGTAGGGGGATTAATCAACGATTGCAAATACTATAAAGCTCCGACTCTTAATCCGTAGGTCGACAGTTCGAGCCTGTCAGAACCCACCACTTAAAGCCATATCAAATATAGAAAGCCTGCTACCTAAAACGTAGTGGGCTTTTTCTTTTTCAATGCCTCCATCGCATCAGTTGGCCGTCTGCGGACAAGTGAACTTCATCCAGCGCGCTGGCTCCAACTCAGAACGGAATGGCCAAGGACGGCCTTTGCGTAGCCCGTTGTCTTTGCGAAAATACCTGCATCATGTTCAAGAACTTGTTCAAGCGCGGCAAGGCCGCTTCTGAAGAAACGACAAAACCGCCGGTCGCCGGTATGGCAGCGCCAGACACCGTGCCCGCGCCGCTGGAGCAGGCCAGCCGGAGCACCCTCGAATCGTTCAAGGAGCGATGGGAGGAGAAATGGGAGCCCCATGACCCCTTGCCATCGCCGGAAGTCGTCGAAGGCAACGGCGGCAATACTGACTGGGGCCTGTGGACGGAAGCGGTCAAGGATGAGGAAAACGCTTTTGCACCGACGGAACCCATGCCACTGCGCGCCCGTTAGGCCGCAGTCGTCGGCAGCTGATCAGCCCTTCGCCGTTCCCACGCGACGCCTTGCTGGCGAGATAAGGCCGCACGGATGGGTGAAAACCTCCTCCTGCCATGGCCGTAACCCTCGGGTTCCCAGGTACCCCGCCGATCAGCGGTGAGGTTCTTTGATTCATCGGAAGCAAAAGAAGCCCGCCGACCTGGAGGTCAGCGGGCTTCCTGAATGATCGAGCGTGCCGCTTTATCCGCGTGTGATCTTCAACACTTTGGTACCGGCGGCACGTTTGGGCGCATCACCACGCGGGGTGAACGGCTTGCCGCCATGGCCGCCCGGCTTCGCAAAGGACGGCTTGCGGGCGACAAAGTCGCCACCGCGAGGAGCAAAACCCTCATGGCGGGGTGCCGCGCCTTCGTGCCGTGGGGGGAAGCCATCGCGGCGAGGCGCAAAGCCCTCGTTGCGTCCGCCCCCGAATCCTTCGTTGAAGCCACTGCGGCGATCGTAGCTTCGCTCTTCTCGCTGTCCGAAACCACCTTCGTGGCCAAAACCGGTGGCGCCGATCTGGCGGGGTCCGCCACGCACATGGCGATCACCCCCGAATCCGCCCCCGAATCCACGGCGATCGCCACCGCCGGCGCCGCCGCCAAATTTCCGGTCACGCGACGGCGTTTCGCGCGGGCCACGGTCGCCAAAGCCCGAACGGCCGAACTTGACCGGGGCTGACGCTGGGAACCGCTGCGTGGGCTCAAGTCCAGGTACGGTCTCGGCCTTGAAGTGCTGGTGACTGTAGTGCTCGATATCGAAAATCTTGCGACGGTCACGGAACTCGGCAAAGGTCACCGCAAGGCCATCGCGGCCCGCGCGCCCGGTGCGGCCAATCCGGTGCGTGTAATCCTCTGCCTTCATCGGTAGGCCGAAATTGAACACGTGGGTGATCGTCGGCACGTCAATGCCGCGCGCAGCCACGTCGGTGGCCACCAGAATCTGCACCTGACCCTGTCGCAGCGCCATCAGGCGCCGGTTGCGCAAACCCTGGCTCAAGGCGCCGTGCAGCGCAACCGCGCTGAATCCGTCCTGCTGCAGGTCATTCGCCAGTCCATCGCATTCGATCTGGGTGCTCGCAAACACGATGGCCTGATCGATCGTCGTATCACGCAGCCAGTGATCAAGCAGCTTGCGCTTGTGCGCGGCATTGTCGGCCCAGAACAGGACCTGCTTGATGTTCGCGTGCTTTTCCTGTGGAGAATCAATCTGGATCTTCTGCACCGACGCGCCGTTGTCGTGCATGACGCGCATGGCCAGTTGCTGGATGCGTGGCGCAAACGTGGCGCTGAACATCATCGTCTGCTGGCGCTGGCTGGTGAGCTGATTGATTTCGGCCAGATCGTCGGAGAACCCGAGGTCGAGCATGCGATCGGCTTCGTCCACCACCAGGAACTTGACCTGGTCGAGCTTGATCTGCATGGAGCGCTGCAGGTCCAGCAGGCGGCCCGGGGTGGCCACCACCAGATCGGCGTTCTGAAGCTTGGCGATCTGGAGTTGGTAAGGCATGCCGCCCACCACGTTGGCGACGCGAAGTCCGCGGCAATGTTTGACAAGCTCGATGGCGTCATGCGCCACCTGCTGCGCCAGTTCGCGCGTCGGGCAGACCACCAGTGCGCCTGGCGTCGGCGCCTTGAAATTGCGCACGTTGGTCGGATCCTTGCGCTTGGGACGCTTGGGTGCTGGTTCGCCCTTCGCCGCAGCCTCCGCGACGGCTCGCTCGAACGCGGCGCGCTCATTGGCTTCGGCTTCCGCCTGGGTCTGGAGCAGCGTATGCAGCACCGGCAACAGGAAGGCGGCCGTCTTGCCGCTGCCCGTCTGGCTGGACACCATCAGGTCGATGAAACGCTGCCCTTGGGCCGTGCGGCTCGGGTCCGGCAGGGCCTTGGGGATGGTCTGCAGCTGAACAGTCGTCGGCTGGGTGTAGCCCAGATCGGCCACGGCGCGGATCAATTCGGGAGCAAGGCCCAGGAGTTCAAACCCGTTGGGGCCTTTCTCTTCGGCCACGGTGGAGCCTGCGTCGAGCACATCTGATGTGCCCTCCATGGCAGGAATAGTCTGGAACGAATCCGTGGAAAGGGATTCAGCAGGCGCGTGCGCGCTTTGCACTTCAAAAGCGTCAGTCATGGTTTTCTCTCACGAAAGCGCCGCAATGGCTGCGGAGCGCCTCGTCAATGGTTAAGAAACATCAACCATCAAACGAAGCCCGGTCATCGATGCAACGCGAAGTTGCGATCGCACAGCGCGAGAGCTGTTGACCGGATGGGCTCTTTTATTGGCGAGCCCGGTGAGTGAAGGGAGATGTACACATATGCGCCACGGATTGTGGTGCAGTCTGCGATTATCGCACAGAACTGCCGACGAATGCGGGTTTCCCCTTATTTTTCCATTTTGAGGAAGTGTTCGCGATAATGGACCAACTCATCAATGGACTCATGCACATCAGCCAGCGCGGTGTGCTTTTGCTGCTTCTTGAACGCGCTGTACACCTCCGGCCGCCAGCGCCGGGCCAGCTCCTTCAGGGTGCTGACATCGAGATTGCGGTAATGGAAGAAGGCTTCCAGTTTGGGCATGTACTTGACCAGGAAGCGACGGTCCTGGCTGATCGTATTCCCGCACATCGGTGTCGTGCCCTTGGGCACATAGCGGGCGAGAAACTCGAGGATCTGAGCCTGCGCGTCCTCCTCGGACACAGTCGAAGCCTTGACCTTGTCGATCAGGCCGCTTCTGCCATGCGTGCCTTTGTTCCACGCGTCCATGCGGTCCAGTTGCTCATCGCTCTGGTGAATCACCAGTACCGGGCCCTCGATACGCGGCGTCAGGTTCGGACCGGTGACGATCACCGCAATTTCAATCAGTCGTTCAGCCTCCGGGTCCAGTCCGGTCATTTCGCAGTCGATCCAGACCAGATTCAGTTCTGATCGGGGCAGCACCTCGGGGGTGTTTTCAAGGGCAACAGTCATAGCAGGGATTGTCACAGATGCCACGGCGAAGCCATCGAATGCGCCTAAACTCCGGGCCTATGTTTGTTTCGCCCGCCCCTTCCCTTTGGTTGACACTGGCGTTCTCCGCCGCCCTGTGTGTCAGCCTGCTGGTCCGCTTCTGGCTGGCGACGCGCCAGATTCGCCACGTGGCCCTGAACCGCCAAACCGTTCCGCCCGCCTTCAGCGCCGAGATCTCGCTGTCCGCACATCAGAAAGCGGCGGACTACACCATCACCAAGACCCGTTTTGGCCTGCTCGAGCTGGCTCTCGGCTCCGCCGTCCTTTTGGCCTGGACACTGCTGGGGGGGCTGAACGCCCTGAATCAGGGCCTGTTGGAATGGCTGGGCGGGGGCATGGCGCAGCAACTGGCCTTGCTCGCGGGTTTTGCGCTGATCAGCGGCCTGATTGACCTGCCGCTGACCCTGTACCAGACCTTCGTCATCGAACACCGCTTTGGTTTCAACAAGATGACGTTGCGGCTCTGGCTGGCCGACCTGTTGAAGTCGACGCTCATGGGCCTGGTCATCGGGCTGCCCATCGCAGCACTGATTCTGTGGCTCATGGGATCCGCCGGGCGTTACTGGTGGTTGTGGGCCTGGGGCTCATGGATGGGCTTCAACCTGCTCCTGTTGCTGATCTATCCGACCTTCATTGCGCCGCTGTTCAACAAGTTCCAGCCCCTGGATGACGAATCGCTCAAGACCCGCGTCACCGCCCTGATGCAGCGTTGCGGATTTGCGGCCAAGGGTCTGTTCGTCATGGATGGCAGCAAGCGCAGTGCGCACGCGAACGCCTATTTCACCGGTTTCGGCGCATCAAAGCGCGTGGTCTTCTATGACACCTTGCTACGCCAGCTCGAACCCGGTGAAGTAGAAGCCGTGCTGGCCCATGAACTCGGGCATTTCCGACATCGGCACGTTCTCAAGCGAATGGCCAGCCTGTTCGCACTCAGTCTGGTCGGTTTTGCGCTGCTGGGCTGGCTCTCGGGTCAATCCTGGTTCTACGCAGGTCTGGGAGTGACGCCCAACCTCGGCAACAACCTGGGTGCACCCAACGACGCGTTGGCCCTGCTGCTGTTCGTCCTGGCGGTACCGGTGTTTTCCTTCTTTGTGGCTCCCGTTCTGGCCCAGTTCTCGCGCAATCACGAATTCGAGGCCGACGCGTACGCCATCGCCCAGACCAGCGGACACAGCCTGGCGCAGGCGTTGCTCAAGTTGTACAAGGACAACGCCTCGACCCTCACCCCCGATCCGCTCTACGTGAAGTTCTATTACTCCCATCCGCCGGCTTCCGAGCGTCTGGCGCGCATGGCGGCCTGATGCAGGCCACTGAACATCCAGATTCCGGAATATTTTGACCTCACCCAGCACCAATCGGCCACTAGGAGCTACTGAAATAGTAGCGTCTCTGGCGCGTCTGGAAGGATGGCGCCTCAGCGGTGACGGCGCGGACGTAGCCATCGAAAAGACCTACCAACTCGCAGACTTCCAGTCCGCCATGGCATTTGCCAACATGATCGCCTTCATCGCCGAGGCCCGAAACCACCACCCTGAACTAAAGGTGAGCAGCCAGGGCTGCACTGTCCGCTGGCGTACCCACGACTGTGACGGCATCACCCGTGCAGACCTGGACTGCGCCGCGCGCGTCGATGCGCTCCTGGCCTCCTTTGCCACCTGATGAAAGCCATCGTTTGAGCACCCCCTCCTCGCTGCTGGAAACTGGACTCGTCGTGGCCGGGCATGGCCGCCACTGCGTGGTGGAAACGTCGGACGGGCGGCGCATCATCTGCCATCCCCGCGGGAAGAAAAGCCAGGCGGTGGTCGGCGACCGGGTGCTGTGGAAGGCAACACAGGACGAGGGAACCATCGAGAAACTGGAACCACGACGCAACCTGTTTTACCGACAGGATGAAGTCCGGACCAAGTCGTTTGCGGCCAACCTGGACCAGGTGCTGATCCTGATCGCGGCGGAGCCCGAGTTTTCGGAACACCAGCTCTCGCGCGCCCTGATTGCTGCCGAGGCCGAGCACATCACCCCCGTGATCGTGCTAAACAAGAGCGACCTTCCGATCCCGTTTTCACTGGCCTGGGAACGACTGGCACCGTACCGTGTCATGGGCTACCCCCTTCTACCGGTCTCTCTCAAGGTGGCCACCGAAGAGCAGATGCGTCTGCTAGAAGAAATTCTGGCCGGAAAGACCACGTTGGTGCTCGGCCCTTCGGGTTCGGGCAAGAGCACCCTGATCAACCGTCTGGTTCGGGGTGCGCAGGCGCAGACCCGTGAAATTTCGCAAGCGCTCAACTCCGGCAAACATACGACGACCAGCACCAACTGGTACTGGGTCGACCGGGACCGCGGTACCGCCCTGATCGACTCGCCAGGGTTTCAGGAATTCGGCCTGCACCATCTCGATCCCATGCAACTGGCCGCCTACATGCCCGATCTCAAACCCCATGTCGCCAAATGCAAGTTCTACAACTGCACCCACCTGCACGAGCCCGGCTGCGGCGTGCTGGCTGCGGTGGGAGCCGATGAAGGCGTCAATCCTCGTCGCCACCGAATCTACAGAGATCTGTTTGCTGAACTGAACCAGACCCGGTATTGAGGAACGGGCCGCTCTTCGCCAGCGGATTCAGCGCCCGCTAGCCAAGCAGGCGAGCAAGTGTCAGCAAGGCCAGCAGGACCAGCCACATGACCACCGATCGCCAGACCAGGCCGACCACCTGCGCCAGATAGGCCGGTTCGGGCTCCCGGCCCTGGTTGGAGATGAAGTCCGCGGTTTCACCCGCATCGAGATCGGACTGCCCCGGGCCGCCGCGTGTCACCGGCGCCTTGGCCACCCCATCCCCCAGCCGGACATTGATGGCGCCAGCCGTCGCGGCCAGAATGACACCATCGTTGTCACCCGGAAACCGTTGAACCTGGTTGCGCCAGCTGTCAATCGCCTCCTCAAAGCTGCCAACGACCGCAAATCCCAATGCCGTGATTCGCGCCGGAAACCAGTCGATCACGCGCCACGCCTCGGACGCTGCGGCCTGAACAGCCTCGCTGACCGGTTGTTGTGCGACCGTCCCCTGGTAACGCCAGTAACGGGACACAAACTCGCTGCTGCGGTACAAAACAGCGCCGGCTGGCCCCAACCCGAACGCGGCCAGCACCGAATACCAGGCCAGAACCCCGAATACGTGGCGGTGCGCCTGCAGCACCGAGTATTCGATGACACAACGAACCAGTTCGCTACGCGGCAGTTCACGAATATCAGCCTGGCGCCATTGCGCCAGAAGTTCGCGTGCGCGATCCTCGTCGCCGGCGTCCAGGGCATCCCGGATGTCCGTGAAATGGTGGCTGAACTGGCGAAAGCCCAGCGTCACGTAGAGCAACGCAGCACTCCAGATGGCCGCAAAGGGCCAGCCCAGCAAATCCGACAGCAACACGTGGATGGCAAACGCAAGAAGCGAGGGCAATCCCACCGCGAGGCTCCAGACGATCCATCCATGATTCGCCCTGCCCGCATCGAAATTCCGGTTGCACCAGCGAGCCCAACTGCGCAGCGCCGCATGCACCGGATTGCCGCGCGGCAGCGGCCGAACTTGCTCCAACAACAGCGCAAACAGAATGGCAAAGAAACTCATGGGCGCATCATACCGAGCGCCGACCGGTGCGATGCCCCTATGCCCGGTGCGCCTCAGGCTGAGAGAAAACGGTAGAAGTTGCGCAGCATCCCCGCAGTGGCACCCCAAATGAAACGCTCCCGGACCTGGTGACCCACAGTTTCGTGAAAGGGCATGGAGAACCATTCGCGACGCACCCCCTCCCACTCAAACGCATGGCGGTGATGGTTGGCCGGATCCATCAGGAATGCCAGCGGCACCTCGAAGGTATCCGCCACCTCGAAAGCATTCGGCTGCAGCCTGAAGTCCGGCTGCACGAGGGCAACCACAGGTGTGACCTGAAATGCCGTACCGGTGACGTAGACCGGCAAGGTGCCGAGTACATCCACATAGCGGTATTCAAGCCCGACCTCTTCGTAAGCTTCGCGCAACGCGGCAGCCTTGACATCCGCGTCACACTCGTCGACCCGCCCTCCAGGGAAGGCAATCTGCCCGGAGTGGGTCGAAAGATGGGCGGTGCGCTCCGTCAGCAGCACCGCCATGGAATCGGCACCGGCGCCACGCATGACGAGAGGAATCAGCACCGCCGCCTCGGCCGGCTCACGGTCGCTGAACCGCACTTCCTTGACCACCTCAGGCTGCCAGACCGGTGGCGAACGAAAACGCTGCCGCAGTGCATCAGGCGCGAACGTACCGGCGTTGATCCGTGGCAGGTGGGCATCGGTCCCACTCACCGGGACGAGTCGCGGATCGAAGTGCGGCAAACGCGACAAAGGGGTCGTGGACATCGGAGCCAAAATCAAAAAGCCGCCTGGCGATTCGCTTCAGGCGGCTTGGATGTGCTTTGCAGCAACGGGTTACGCGGCAGCAACCTTTGCAGCAGCCATCTTCGCGCGGTTCGGCAGTTTTTCCTTGATACGAGCCGACTTGCCGCTGCGATCACGCAGGTAGTACAGCTTGGCGCGACGCACATCGCCACGACGCTTCACTTCGATGCTGGCGATCAGCGGGCTGTAGGTCTGGAAGGTACGCTCCACACCTTCGCCGCTGGAGATCTTGCGAACCGTGAAGCCACTGTTCAGGCCGCGGTTGCGCTTGGCGATGACCACGCCTTCGTAGGCCTGAACACGCTTGCGGGCGCCTTCAACCACGTTGACGTTCACGATCACCGTGTCGCCGGGAGAAAATTCAGGGATGGTCTTGCCGAGACGGACAATTTCTTCCTGTTCGAGAGTCTGGATCAGATTCATGTTTACCTCTTGGGATCATGCCCACGCTACACAAAAGGCGGCAAGGTGGTGCGTTTTGCACCGAACACTTGAAATCCGCGGCTGGACAGAGGATCGAAAAGCTTTTGATTATACAAACTTTTTTCCTTACGTCGGCTTTGACGCCAGTGCGGCCAGGATACGCTCATCTGTTTTGTCCAGTCGCCCCGCGGCACGTGCCGCCTCAATGAGGTCCGGCCGGCTCCGCAGGGTGGCCTCGAGCCGGCGGTCCCGGCGCCAGCGTTCGATCTGCGCATGATGCCCCGACAGCAGGACTTCCGGAACGTCTTGCCCCTGCCACACTTCGGGCCGCGTGTAATGGGGGCAATCGAGAAGTCCGTCGAGCGCCGGATTGAAACTGTCGAACTGGTGGCTCTCCTCGTCATTGAGCACGCCGGGCTGCAACCGGGCCACGGCATCCAGCAAAGCCAATGCGGCGATTTCGCCGCCCGACAGCACAAAATCACCCACGCTGATCTGGACGTCGACGTTCTGATCGATGAAACGCTGATCAAGGCCTTCGTAGCGGCCGCAAATCAGCACCGCGCCCGCCCCGGAAGCCCATCCGGCAACGCCGACATGATCCAGTTTTTCGCCAGTCGGCGAAAACAGCACCACCGGCGCACGATCCCCCCGGTCCGCGCGGATGGCCTCGAGGCAGCGCTGCAGTGGCTCCGCCATCATCACCATCCCCGGCCCGCCCCCGAAGGGACGGTCGTCCACGCGCCGGTAGTTGCCCTGGGCATAGTCCCGAAGGTTCCAGAGCCTGACGTCGACCCGTCCGCTTTCATACGCCCGGCGCGTCACGCCACAGGTCAGGAACGGACCGAACAGTTCGGGGAACAGGGTGATGATGTCGAAGCGCATGCCGTCAGGCCCGGCCGCTGGGCCGGAGGGCCCGTCAATAATCAGGCTGCCAGTCAACCAGGATACGACGTCCCGGCACGTCCACCTGATCCACGTAGGCGGAAACAAAGGGAATCATGCGCTCCCCGGCCCGACCCGGCTCGCCGCCGTCATCTTTGGGGTACTCCAATACGAGCACAGTTTGCGGCCCGGTTGACAGCAGGTCCTTTACTTCGCCGAGGGCCACGCCTTCGCGGTTGACGACCGGCAATCCGATCAGGTCAACCCAGTAATATTCGTCAATACCTGCAGCGGGAAAGCTCGATCGGGACACAAACACCCGGGCCCCCTTGAGCCGTTCTGCTTCGCTGCGCCCAGCCACCTCGTGCGCGGCGGCCACCAAGGAATCCGAGTGCTCCTTGGCCTCTTTGATGGACAACAGGATCGTCCCGTTGAAAGTCTTCGCACCCCGTTCGGACGGCTGCAGGTACCAGCGCTTGGAAGAAAAAAGCGCCTCGGGTGAGGCGCTGTGGGGCAAGACCTTGAACCAGCCTTTGATGCCCCAGGCATCAGCGATACGACCCACCTCGATGGCGTCCGCCGGCAATTCGGCAGGCTCCAACCCAGGCACCATCGCTGGCAATGGCCTTAAGCCGCCTTGGGAGCCTGGTTGATCAGGCGTTCGACGGTGGGAGAAGCCTGGGCACCCACGCTTTTCCAGTAGGTCAGGCGATCCTGGGTAATGCGCAGGCTTTCCTCGCCGCCCTTGGCGATCGGGTTGTAGAAACCGATGCGCTCGATGAAGCGGCCATCACGGCGCTCGCGCTTGTCGGTCACGACGATGTTGAAGAAAGGACGGCCTTTGGAGCCGCCGCGAGAGAGTCGAATCACAACCATGATTTATCCTGTGGGTGGTAAATGTGTTTTCAGCGTTGAGACACGCGACATGGCCACCCGGCCAGCGACACACTGAAAAGCCTTTGATTATAACGTCATCCCTCCTTATGCCCACGATCCGCCCCAGCCGCGACGACGATATCGACGCCATCACCCTCATCTATGCCCACCATGTCTTGCACGGAACGGGAACCTTCGAGGTGGATCCGCCCTCGGTCCAGGACATGCGCGCGCGCCGGGCCGAGGTGCTGGCGCGCGGTCTGCCGTGGCTGATTGCCGAATCCGACAACCAGGTCAGCGGTTTCGCCTACTGCAACTGGTTCAAGCCAAGACCCGCCTACCGGTTTTCGGCCGAAGACTCGATCTACCTGGCGCCTCATGCCAACGGCCAAGGGCTCGGCCGCGCGCTCCTGGCCGAACTGGCCACGCAGGCCGAGCGCGCAGGTGTACGCAAGCTGATCGCGGTCATCGGCGACTCGGGCAACACCGGTTCGATCGGCGTTCATCGCGCTCTGGGTTTTCAGCATGTGGGCGTGCTCGCCTCGTGCGGCTGGAAATTCGACCGCTGGCTTGACGTGGTACTGATGGAGCGGTCACTGGGCCTGGGTGACACGACTTCGCCGCAATAATGGCGGTATGAAAAACAAAACACTGGCGGCCTGGCTCGCCTTTCTGGGAGGGCCGCTGGGGCTGCACCGCTTCTACCTGAACGGCCTCGGCGACTGGCTGGGCTGGCTGTTGCCGATTCCAACCGCGCTCGGTCTGTATGGCATTCAGAGGGTTCAGGAGTTGGGCCAGGACGACGCTCTGAGCTGGATTCTCGTGCCCCTGCTGGGCTTCACCATCGCCGGATGCGCCTTGCAGGCCATCGTGTACGGACTGATGACTCCCGAGAAATGGAACCTGCGGTTCAATCCAGGCGCCAGTCCGGATGCCGCAGTGGGCCAAACCCGTTGGCTGACGATAGGCGCCATTGCGCTGTCACTGCTGATCGGCACCGCCGTCCTGATGGCAAGCATCGCCTTCAGCTTTCAACGCTACTTCGAGCACCAAATCGCCGAGGCGCGCAAGATTTCCCAATAGCAACCGAGTCGAAGCATTGCCGGTGGCCTTCGTCAGTCCCGGGGGACACGCGAGGAGCAACGCCGAATACCGGCTAGTAAAGCTTCAGGCTGATCCAGTAGGCGATCGCCGCGACGAAGGCGCTCGCCGGAATCGTGAAGATCCAGGCCCAGACGATGTTGCCGGCAACGCCCCAGCGCACGGCGCTGGCTCGCTGAACGGAGCCCACACCCACAATGGCACCGGTGATGGTGTGCGTGGTCGAGACCGGAATACCGAGCCCGGTGGCCAGGAACAGGGTCAGGGCACCACCCGTTTCCGCGCAGAAGCCCCCCACCGGCTTGAGCTTGGTGATCTTCTGCCCCATGGTCTTGACGATACGCCAGCCACCGAACATGGTGCCCGCGCCAATCGCTGCATAACAGGTCAGGATGACCCAAGTGGGAGGCGACTTGTCAGCAGCCGCCGAGTATCCCGTAGCAATCAGCAGCATCCAGATGATGCCGATGGTCTTCTGGGCGTCATTGCCGCCGTGCCCGAGGCTGTAGGCACCGGCTGAAACCAGTTGCAGCCGGCGGAACCACTTGTCGACCTTGGACGGCCGGCTGCGCCGAAACAGCCAAGCCACCACCACCATCATGAGCGACCCGAGCACAAACCCGAGCAAAGGCGAAACGAAGATGAAGGCCACCGTTTTCAGGATGCCGGCGGACACCAGCGCGCTGGCGCCCGCTTTGGCGATCACCGCCCCGACAATGCCGCCGATCAGCGCGTGGGATGAACTGCTGGGAATGCCGTAGTACCAGGTCAGCACGTTCCAGGTGATGGCCCCTACCAAGGCCCCGAAGACCACATGGGTGTCCACCACCCCTGGCTGCACAATGCCCTTGCCCACCGTGGCGGCCACACTCAGGTGAAAGACCAGGATGGCCACCACATTGAAGAAGGCCGCAAACAGCACCGCCTGCCCGGGCTTGAGCACGCCGGTGGACACCACGGTCGCAATCGAGTTGGCGGCATCATGAAACCCGTTCATGAAATCGAACAGGATCGCGAGCACCACCAGCAACACCACCACCCACAGAGCCGTCTGTACGGTTTCCATCGTCAGGGTCCCGTTGCTGATCAGGAGTTTTCGAGGATGATGCCCTCGATCACGTTGGCCACGTCTTCGCACTTGTCGGTGATCGTCTCCAGAAGCTCATAAATCGCCTTGAGCTTGATGACTTCGCGCACATCGGGCTCCTCGCGAAAAAGCTTGCTCATCGCACTGCGCATCACGCGGTCGGCGTCGCTCTCCAGGCGGTCGATCTCCTCGCACGTCTTGAGCGCCGCCTCGGCAGTGCCGGGGTCGGCAATCTTGTCCAGCAGCTTGACCGCGTCGCGCAGGCGCTCGCAGCACTTGAGACTCAGGTCGGTCAGGCGCACGATCTCGTCGGTCATGTGGTGGATGTCGTAAAGCGCCATGGTCTCTGCCGAGTCCTGGATCAGGTCCGCGACATCGTCCATCGTGTTGATCAGCGTATGGATCTGCTCCCGGTCGATGGGCGTGATGAAGGTCTTGTGGATCGCTTTGTTGACGTCGTGGGTCACCCGGTCCGCGGCACGCTCGGCGTTGTCCACGTCCTGGTTGTATTTGTCACGAAGATGAAGATCGCTGTAGTTCGCCACCAGCATGGAAAACGCCCGGGCCGCCTCGACGATCCGGTCGGCGTGCTGGTTGAACATTTCGAAATAGTTGCCTTCACGCGGCAACAGCTTGCCAAACAGCATGGCGGGATCCTCCGGGGGTTACAAGGGCCAGGAACCTGGCGTCGTGGACTCGCGGCGAGTGTAACCGTCTGAACCCGCCCCCCAACGGCGCTTGCAAAGCGCCGGCGGCGACCGATGGCGTGCGCATGCGTTTCAGCGCGCTGCTTCTGGGCTCGGGGCCCAGGTCGGAACTTGAGTCGTTTGGGCATTCCGGATCGCACCGTGCGAGCAGGCAATGCCTTCGACGGCGACCGGGAAACAGGGCCACCAGAAGCCGGACACATCCAGGACACTCTATTTTTTATAGCATCCTATGACCATTTGACGATGGGATTCGCCTCAAATGCCTTGAATTTTGGTGATTTCCTGGTCGCTGAGCCTGGCCAGGTGCTCCGGGCGCACACGATCGGGCGCGATCTCGGCCCACGGGAGCAGCACGAAGGCCCTCTCGGTGATGCGCGGATGCGGCACCGTCAGGTGCGGGCTCTCGATGCGGCCATCGCCATAGGTCAGCAGGTCCAGGTCGAGCGTTCGCGGCGCGTGAAAGTAAGGCCGCTCACGGCCAGCCGCCAGTTCGAGGCCTTGCAATGCCGCCAGCAGTTCAGGCGCTGTCAGACGCGTCTGCACCGCTGCGACCGCATTGATGAATTCCGGCCCGCTCGCCTCGTGCGGCGCTGAACGGTACAGGCTGGACCGTCGCACCAATCGGGTGCCCGGCAAGGCATCGAGTGCCAAGAGGGCCTGGGTCACCGCTTGTTCCGCAGCGCCGAGGTTGGCGCCAAGCCCGATATAGGCGATGACCGGCTCGGCCCGCACGTTCGCGCCTATTCTGTTGCCGCCGCGCTGCCCTCACCGGATTCACCGCCGCCGGTGGGCTTGCGGCGCCGGCGCCGGCGCTTGCGGGGTGCACCCGTGTCACCCTCCTCAGCAGCGCTGAAACCTTCGCGGGATGGAGCGGACCCGTTCTTCACTGGCGCATGGGCACGTTCTTCGGCTGCGGCGAAGTCGACGCCGACACTCGAACCGCCGCCCGTTGCCGTCGCACGGTGAACCCGCGGCGCACGGGCGTGCCTTTGCTGCTCGGCCTTGACCTGGTAAACCAGGTCTTCGCGGGTGGCATCGTCCGCCACGCTGAACTCCTGCCACCAGTCGGCCAGGACCACGTCGACCTCTCCGGTTTCCGCGCGCAGGCGCATGAAATCGAATGCCGCCCGAAACCGCGCCTGCTCAACCAGACCGAACGGTGCGCTGCCCACGCGTTTGTCGAAACGGGGCTGCATCATCCAGATCTCGCGCATGTCGCCGCCCAGCTTGCCGCGACCGGACACGTCGCCGATGCGTGCGTTGAAGACCTCGTCGATGGCATCCTGCAATGCCGGGTGGGAATGTTCGCGTTGCGCGACACGCCGGGCCCAGCCATCGCGGACATCTGCCCACAGCACGCAAGCCAGCAGAAAACTCGGGGCAACCGGTTTTTCCTCGCCCACCCGCCGGTCGGTGTCCTGCAGAGCCGCGTTGACGAAGGGCGAGTCGGCCCGTTCCACAACCAGGTCCAGCAAGGGATAGATGCCACGCGCCAGCCCCAGCTTGCGCAACTGCTCGATCGAGGCCACGGCATGACCGGTCTGCAGCAGCTTCAACATTTCGTCAAACAACCGGCTTTGCGGCACATCGGCCAACAGCACCAGAGAGTCAGCCAGCGGTTTAGCGGTCTTGGCGTCCAGCGTGAATCCGAGCGCACTGAGCTTCGCGGCGAAGCGCACGGCGCGGATGATGCGCACCGGATCCTCGCGGTAACGCGCCGCCGCATCACCGATCATCCGCAGGGTGCGCTTCTTCGTGTCCTGCAGGCCCTTGTGGTAGTCCACGACAATCTGGGACTCAGGGTCGTAGTACATCGCGTTGATCGTGAAATCGCGGCGCACTGCGTCTTCTTCCTGCGGGCCCCAGACGTTGTCGCGCAGGACACGGCCCGTGGAATCGACGGCGTGCTTCATGCCGGCCAGATCGTTGCGGCTGGTCTTTTCGTTGCCCGCCACCTGTTCGGCAGCGATATTGTCCAGATAGGCCCGAAAGGTCGACACCTCGATGACCTCATGCTCGCGCCCGCGCCCGAAAACCACGTGCACGATGCGAAAACGGCGTCCGATGATAAACGCCCGCCGGAACAGGGCTTTCACCTGCTCGGGCGTGGCGTTGGTGGCGACGTCAAAGTCCTTCGGGCGCAATCCGACCAGAAGATCCCGCACGGCGCCGCCCACGATATAGGCCTCGTAGCCGCCCTGCTTGAGCGTGCGCACCACGTTGAGGGCCCGCTCATCGACCAGTTTGGGGTCGATACCGTGAACGTCGACTGCGATCTCCTCGCGTTTGCCGAACCGGGGCTTGCCGGCACGGGAGCCGGTCTTTCCAAGCAGTTTGTCGATGAATTTCTTGATCATTCTTGAATAGGACCCGCGGTCACGCGGGCCGATTGTGGGACGTACCTGTGCTCAGGTCTCGTCGGAAAACAGGTCCAGTATGCGCCAACCCCGCTCCTGGGCCACCGCGCGCAAGCGCGGATCCGGGTTGGTGGCAATGGGTCGGTCGACCCGCTCCAGCAACGGCAGATCGTTTGCCGAGTCTGAATAGAACGTGATGTCGGCACGGCTCCAGTCGAGGCCGTGCGCGGCCAGCCACTGTTCGACACGGCTGACTTTGCCTTCGCGGAACGAGGGCGTTCCACGAATACCGCCAGTGATCCAGCCGTCCGCTCCGCGCTCAAGCTCCACCGCAATCAGTTCATCGACGCCAAATGCCGTAGCAATCGGGCGTGTCACAAACTCGTTGGTGGCGGTGACGATGACCACCTGATCGCCTGCGGCCTGATGCTTGTGCACCAGTGCCAGCGCCTCGGGCCTGAGGTTGGGCTGCACCACCTCGCGCATGAAGCGCGCGTGCGCTTCGGCTGCCCTGGCCGGCCCCTGCAGCCGCACAGCCTCGGTCGCAAAACGGATGTAATCATGAATATCCAGCGTCCCGGCCTGGTAATGGGCGTAGAAATCGTCATTGCGCTGGCGGAACACCTGCGAATCGGTCCACCCGATGTCGGTGGTGAACACACTCCAGCAATAGTCCGAATCGATCGGCAACAGGGTGTGATCAAGATCAAAGAGCACCAGTCTGGCTTTGGGGGCGGTCATTCGTTTTCCAGCATGGATTTGACAAGGGGAATGGTCACCGCGCGCTGCTTCTGCAGGGCATAGCGATCCAGTTCATCCAGGAGTTGAATGAGGCTGCCCATGTCCCGGGAGAAGCGGTTGAGCACGAAGTCAACCACTTCGTCACGCAGGAAGATGCCTCTGGCGTCCGCCTGTTGACGCAAGACCGCACGGCGTTCCGACTCACCCAGCACCTGCAGAGCAAAGATGTGCCCCCAGCCCAGCCGCGTGCGCAGATCTTCGCGCAGTTGGAGATCTGCCGGCGGCACCTGGCCCGCAGCCAGCACCCAGCGCGGCAGCCCGGTCTTGGGCGCCAGCGCATTGACGAACCAGTTGAAAGCCGCCTGTTGCTGGACCGCCGTGTACAGATGGACATCGTCCAGCAGGACCACGGACCATCCTTCATCGAATTCCGGCGGCTCAAGCACCGAGGCATCCATCCACCCCGCCACCGCGCCTTGCTCGCGAAGGGCCTCGCGGACGGACGTCAGCAGGTGGGTCTTGCCGCTGCCCGCTTCCCCCCAAAGATAGGTGGGCACGGGCGAACGCACCGTGGCACCAACACCGATCTGCAAATGGCGCAGCGCCGCCTCGTTCGGCCCGGCAAAATAACCGTCGAGGGTCGGCCCGCTGGCAAGGCCGAGGTCCAGCGCAATCTGCTTCATGCCGGACCAATCGCCTCGCCGCGATCGCCCATGCGGTGCGCATCCGTTCGCGGCAGAACCATCAGGGCTGCGCAGGAATGGGAAGGAATGCCGGTTGCCATCCATGTCCCGCTCAGGGTCCGGTGGCGAAAGAGCCTGATGGCAGTCGGCAGGAACGGCGCAGAAGGGGAATGATCAAGCAAGTGCGAAGAGAGGGTGAACCCTTAGAATCAGGCGGATTTTAGTCTGCTTGACCGCGCGGGCGCGCGCTGGCGCCCCGCCCCTACCCAACCTGATCCGTCCGATGACACACTCTGCCCCACCCCCCCCCCCCTCAACTACAAGGACGCTGGCGTGGACATCGACGCCGGTGATGCGCTGGTCGAACGCATCAAGCCGCTGGCCCGAAAGACCATGCGCGAAGGGGTACTGGCCGGGATCGGCGGCTTCGGCGCCCTCTTTGAAGTGCCCAAGCGCTACCGGGAGCCTGTCCTGGTGAGTGGCACAGACGGCGTCGGCACCAAGCTCAAGCTGGCGTTCGAGTGGAACATGCACGACACCGTGGGCATCGACCTGGTCGCCATGAGTGTCAACGACGTCCTGGTGCAAGGCGCCGAACCGCTGTTTTTCCTGGACTACTTCGCTTGCGGCAAGCTGGACGTGGACACCGCCGCCGCTGTCGTTGGCGGCATTGCGCGGGGCTGTGAGTTGTCCGGATGCGCACTGATCGGCGGTGAAACCGCCGAGATGCCGGGCATGTATCCGCCGGGGGAGTACGACCTGGCCGGCTTCGCGGTCGGTGCCGTGGAGAAATCCAAGATCCTGACCGGTATGAGCGTGATGCCCGGCGATATCGTGCTGGGCCTGGCCTCCAGCGGCGTGCATTCCAACGGATTCAGCCTGGTGCGCAAGTGCATCGAGCGCGCGGGAAGCGCCGCCCCTGCCCTGCTCGATGGCAAGCCCTTCCGGCAGGCCCTGATGGAGCCGACCCGGCTGTACGTCAAAAGCATTCTGGCGGCCTTGGACCTGCACCCGATCAAGGCGCTGGCCCACATCACGGGGGGCGGCCTGCTGGAAAACATCCCCCGCGTGTTGCCCGAGGGAACGGCCGCCCATCTGCGCCAGAGCAGCTGGCCCCGCAGCGAACTGTTTGCCTGGCTGCAGCAGACGGCGGGGATCGACGACTTCGAGATGAACCGCACCTTCAACAACGGCATCGGAATGGTGGTCGTGATCGATGCCGCGCACGCCGACGGCTGCGCGGCAGCCCTGCGCGCCGCCGGCGAGCAGGTGTTCGAGATCGGCCGCATCCAGGCGCGCGGCGACGGCGCGTCAGTTGAACTGATCTGACCCACTGACACTCTGGTTTTTGTAGCGGTTTATGACCCATCCACGCTGGGCTGTGCCGTTTTTGATTAAAGAACCGGCGCTAAAGGCGATGCAGACAGGCCCGGGCGTGCCAGCCGGAGCCGCTATCCACGCAGATGGCCCCTGAGGTCAGCCAGTCGGTCTTCGATGGTGGCGCGATCGGGCTGTGCCGGTGCACGCGTCAGGTAGGTTTCAAGATCCTGCACCGCCTGCGCAAGGGCGCCGAGTTCGGCGTGAACGAGCCCGCGGTCACGGAATTCCGACCAGGCCTCGGGCATGAGAACCAACAGGCGATCCAGCACGGCCAGCATGCGCGGCCAGTCTTCCAGCGACCGATGGATTTCCTTCAGGTTGAACAACATCCGCGCGATCACGCTGCGCGGCGCCACGGGGCGCAGATAGCCGTCCAGCAGCGCTCCGGTTGCCTGTCTCGCGTCGCCACCGGGTCGGATCGAATCCAGGCGTTCCCATAGGTCGTCGCGGCTCAGTGAGACGCCGGTAAATGGGTCCAGCAGGATGGACCCGTCGGGAAGATCCGCCCTGACCAGAAAGTGCCCGGGGAAGCCCACCCCGTGAACGGACAGCCCGATGCCGCCGGCGAGTTCCAGCCACAGCACAGCCAATGACACCGGTATGCCCCTGCGGGTTTGCAACACCGCATGCAGGTAGCTGTTCTCTGGGTCATGGTAGTGATTGAGGTTGCCACCGAAGCCCAGATCCCTGAAAAAGTACCGGTTGAGTGTCTGCAGCATTTGCGCCGGCTCAACCGCATGGGCCACGCGCCGCTTCAGGCGAGCCAGCAACAGGTCCATCTCGCCCGGAACGCGCTGCACGTCGAGTTCCGGGTATTCGTCCATGGCCAGACTGGCGGCGGCCTCCAGCAAAGGAAACTGGTCGTCGCTCGCCACCAGGCTCGCGAAATATTCCAGCGGCGTCGGCGCGCGAAGGCTCAAAGGCATGGATCCATCCAGAAGAAAGCCAGGCTGCCATCCATCAGACCCGGCATCCGTCGCACACGAGCCCTCTGGGGTCGACCGGTGTCACCGGCGGACAAACTGACGCAGCTTCAGGCCAGCGGCCCACAGCGCACCGAAATACAGAATGGCGGAGCCTGCGATCAGCAGGAACAACAAGCCGATGCGTTGGCCTCGCGCCGCCTGGAGTTGCGTCCAGTGAAAGGCGCTGGATGCCCACATCAGGAACACCGCCAGTAAGGCACTCGCGGCCAGGACCTGCAGCCCAAACAGGCCCCAACCCGGCGCCGGCCGGTAACTGCCCTTGCGGCGCAACCCCACCAGCAGCCACGTCGCATTCACGAGGGCGCCGATGCCAATGGCCAGCGCCAGACCGGCGTGTTGAAAAACGGGAACCAGGGCCAGGTTGAGCAACTGGGTCAACACCAGAACGACAATGGCAATCTTGACCGGGGTCCGGATGTCCTGGCTGGCATAGAAGCCCGGCGCCAGCACCTTGATCGCGATCAGACCCAGCAGGCCGGCCCCGTACCCCATCAGTGCATGGGTCGTTTGCTGAACGTCGTTGTCGGTGAAGGCGCCGTAATGGTAGAGAACGGCCACCAGGGGCTTGGCGAAAGTCAAGAGGGCCACCGCGCAGGGAACCGCCAGCATGACCACCAGGCGCAGCCCCCAGTCCAGCATGGCGGAGTACTTTTCAGCATCATCGGCGGCCTTGGCCGCGGCCAGCTGGGGCGTCAGCACCACCCCCAGCGCGACACCCAGCAAGGCCGTGGGGAATTCCATCAGCCGATCCGCGTAGGTCAGCCAACTGACGCTGCCAGGGGTCAGGTGCGAGGCAATCTGGGTGTTGATCACGGTGGAAACGTGCGCCACGCTGACGCCCAGCAACGCCGGCATCATCATGGTTGCGATCCGTTGAGTGGCAGGGTCGTCCCAGGCCTGGCGCAGATGAGCCCAGCGCCAGCCGACGGTCGGCAACAGGGCCAAGCGGCGCAGGGCCAGCATCTGAACGGTCAACTGAAGCACACCACCCAGGATCACTCCGCCACCCAGCGCGTAGATGGGCTCAATACCCCGTGTCTCCAGCCATGGTGCGCCCAGCCAGGCCGCCAGGATCATGCACAGATTGAGCAGTACCGGTGTGGCGGCTGGAACGGCAAACCGTTTCCAGGTATTGAGCACACCAGCGGCCAGCGCGACCATCGACATGAATCCGATGTAGGGGAACATCCAGCGCGTCATGACCACCGCCGCCTCAAAACTCCTGGGATCCTGCTGCAGGCCGCTGGCCATGATCCACACCAGCACCGGTGCGCCCAGTACGCCGAGCACGCAGGTCAGCAACAGCACCCAGGTCAGCACTGTGGCCACATGGTCGATGACCCGCTTGGTCTGCACATCGCCCTGCTGGGTCCGCACACTGGCCAGCACCGGAACGAAGGCCTGGCTGAATGCACCTTCGGCAAAAAACCGCCGGAACATGTTGGGAATGCGAAAAGCCACATTGAAGGCATCGGTCATGGCACTGGCACCAAACATCGATGCCACGAGCGTTTCGCGCACCAGCCCCGTAACCCGCGAAGCCAGGGTCAGCACCGAGACGATGGAAGCAGATTTGAAGAGGCTCACCGGCCCGAGTGTAGTGCCCCGACCGATCCGGCATCGGGAGCCGGCTCATTTCCGTTCCAACCTGATAGAATGGAGAACTTTGCTGGCATCATCCTCAGACACAAGGAAATATCGAAATGGCTTCTACGAAACCCAAGAAAAAGAACCCGCGCCTGGCGTCGGGCCGCAAACGCGCACGTCAGGACGTCAAGCTCAATGCAGCCAATACGTCTCTGCGCTCCAAATACCGCACCTCGGTGAAGAACGTCGAGAAGGCCGTCGCAGCCGGCGACAAGGCGAAGGCCACCGAGGCTTTCGGCAAGATGCAGTCGGTGGTCGACACCATCGCCGACAAGGGCATCTTCCACAAGAACAAGGCCGCTCGCGACAAGAGCCGCCTGTCGGCCAAGGTCAAGGCCCTGGCCACCGCTGCAAACAGCAGCGCCGCCTGATCAAGGCAGGCAAACAGCCCTGACCGCCTCTGGCGGTCTGCCGTTCTCAACGGGTGCGCTGTCAGCAAGCAGAAAAACCGCCTTCGGGCGGTTTTTTTGTGGTCGATGAAAGCCACTATGCCCGGGAATGCGTTTCGCTCAGGGTCCAATCACTTCAGAACGGCACCAACCGGTCGCCGGCGAACCCGACCTGGGCGATCACTCCGTCAGGGCGTCGGGTTTGGCCCAGGCCTCGAACATCTGGAGTTCGTTGTCCTTGGCGAAGTTCATGCAGAACTCCCACGCCAGCGGTTCCGCCGATCGCAGATCGGGATGAACGACCACACATTTCACGCCGCCAACCGACGTGGGAATGCACCAAGGTGAATAGCTGAGGTGGCTGCCCGGACGCACGCCCCCGGGCCGAAACTGGCTCATGACCCCCGCCAGCCGTTCAGCCCAGTCGCTGGGTCGGAAGGTCTTGCCTTCGTGGGTGATACCCTGGATGAAGACTTCTTTGGCGGTGTTGGAAACCATTGGGTAAAGGTACTGGATACACACCAGCAGGCACGAAGGATCACAACGTGCTGCAACGCAACAATCATTGTATCTTATATAAGACTTCAGGCCCATCGGATTGCGCATCGCTGTCATGCGCAATCGTCAGCAAACCCCTGCAGGCTCTGAGCCTAAAATCGGCTCCTGACGGCCCCGGTTATTGCAGGGCCGCTTTGTTTTCAGGAGACCCCATGACCGCGTTCATCGAAGCCGCTTCGCCCCACACCATGAATACCTATGGCCGCCTGCCCATTGCGCTGAGTCATGGCCAGGGCTGCCGCGTCTGGGACATCAACGGCAAACCCTACCTGGACGCTCTCGGCGGCATCGCCGTCAACACCCTGGGCCATAACCACCCCAAACTGGTGCCTGCGCTGCAGGACCAGATCGGCAAGATCATCCACAGTTGCAACTACTACCATGTGCCCAACCAGGAGAAGCTGGCCGAGAAACTGGTTGAGCTGTCCGGGCTGACCAACGTGTTCTTCTGCAGCACTGGCCTGGAAGCCAACGAAGCGGCCTTGAAGCTTGCGCGCAAATTCGGCCACGACAAGGGCATCGAAAAGCCGGAGATCGTTGTGTATGAAAAGGCCTTCCACGGCCGCAGCATCGCAACCTTGAGCGCCACCGGCAATGAAAAGGTGCAAAAGGGCTTCGGCCCCCTGGTCGAAGGCTTCATTCGGGTGCCCCTCAACGACGTTGAAGCGCTGAAGAAAGCCACCGAAGGCAACCCCAACGTGGTCGCCGTGTTCCTTGAGACCATTCAGGGTGAAGGTGGCGTCAATCCGATGCGCATCGACTATCTGCAACAGGTGCGCCAGTTGTGCGACGAACGCGACTGGCTGCTGATGATCGATGAGGTGCAGTGCGGCATGGGCCGCACCGGCAAGTGGTTCGCCCACCAGTGGGCCGGCATCAAGCCCGACGTCATGCCGCTGGCCAAGGGACTGGGGTCGGGTGTGCCCGTTGGCGCTGTCGTGGCGGGCCCCAGAGCGGCGAACATTTTCCAGCCGGGCAACCATGGCACCACGTTCGGTGGCAACCCTCTGGCGATGCGTGCAGGGGTGGAAACGATTCGCATCATGGAAGAAGACGGCTTGTTGGAGAGCGCGGCTAGGGTGGGCGCGCACCTGAAAGGCGCCCTGGAGCGCGCGCTCGAGCATCAGCCCGGCGTCAAGGAAATACGTGGCCAAGGCTTGATGATCGGCGTGGAACTGAACAAGCCCTGCGGCGCGTTGACGCAGCGTGCGGCTGACAAGGGCCTTCTCATCAGCGTCACGGCGGACAGCGTAATTCGCCTGGTGCCGCCACTGATCATGACCAGCGCCGAGGCCGACGAGGTGGTGGCCATTCTGGTGCCGCTGATCCAGCAGTTTCTCGCGGAGTGACCGACCATGGTTTTGAAGCACTACCTTCAGTTCACCGACCTCGACGCGGGTGAGTACGCCTACCTTTTCGAGCGCGCCGCACTGATCAAGCGCAAGTTCAAGGCCTACGAGAAACACCACACGCTGGCCGACCGCACGCTGGCCATGATCTTCGAGAAGGCCTCGACCCGCACCCGTGTCAGCTTTGAGGCCGGCATGTACCAGTTGGGCGGATCGGTGGTGCACCTGACCACCGGCGACAGCCAGCTCGGCAGGGCCGAGCCGATCGACGACAGTGCCCGGGTGATCAGCCGCATGGTGGACCTGGTGATGATCCGAACCTACGGTCAGGACAAGATCGAGAAATTCGCAAGGTACTCACGGGTCCCCGTGATCAACGGCCTGACCAACGAGTTTCATCCGTGCCAGATCCTGGCGGACATCTTCACGTTCATCGAGCATCGCGGAAGCATCAAGGGCAAGACCGTGGCCTGGGTCGGCGACGGCAACAACATGGCCAACACCTGGCTGCAGGCGGCCGAGTTGTTGGATTTCACGGTGCATGTCAGTACGCCCGGCGGCTACGAGGTAGACCAGGCCGTCGCTGGGATTCGAAGTGCAAACAGCTACAAGGTATTCAGCAATCCCATGGACGCCTGCAGCGGGGCCGATCTGGTGACCACCGACGTATGGACCAGCATGGGATTTGAAGCCGAGAACGAAGCGCGAAAAAAGGCCTTCGCCGACTGGTGCGTTGATTCCGAGATGATGCGCAGCGCGAAACCCGACGCGCTTTTCATGCACTGCCTGCCGGCCCACCGCGGCGAGGAAGTCGAAGCGGACGTGATCGACGGCCCCCAGTCCGTTGTCTGGGACGAGGCCGAGAACCGCATGCACGTGCAGAAGGCACTGATGGAGTACCTGCTGCTCGGCAAACTCTGATGTCCGCCTGCACCACCTGCGGCGCCTGCTGCGCGAGCTTTCGCGTGGACTTTGCGGTGCAGGAGCTCGACGACAGGGGCGGTAGCGTCCCGGCGGGGCTGGCAGACGAAGTCACCAGCACAATCTGCCGTATGCGCGGCACGGACCATCTTCCCAGCCGCTGTGCGGCGCTGACGGGCCAGATCGGCCGCAACGTGGCTTGCGGCATCTATGAATGGCGGCCGTCACCTTGTCGGGAGTTTTCCGAAGGTGAAGCAGCGTGCGACAAGGCTCGCGCACGACACGGGTTGCCCCCCTGGAACGCTCAATCCGCGTGATGCCGGCTCGTTGAACGGGGCTGCCAGTGAACGGGTTGAACACCGCCGGACTTTGTCGCAGGCGGGTCATCACACCCACCGCAGCTGTTGCACGCGCCGCAGGCGCGTTTCTCACCCAGCGCCGGATGAATCCGGCCCAGACGGCGGCGCAAGCCCGAGGGCAGCCAGTACCACAGAGCATAGGCTGCAGCTGCCAGCACGATCACACCCACGATCCACTGTTGTGTCATCTCAACCGCCTCCGCCCATCAGGGCCAACCGGTAAGTGATGAAGCTTGCCGCGTAAGCCAGGGCGAACAGATAGGCCGCCATCATCATCGGATATGTCCAACTGTTGGTTTCGCGCCGCACGGCCACCAGCGTGGAAATACACTGCGGCGCAAACACATACCAGGTCAGCAATGAAAGAGCCGTGGCGAGCGACCAGCTCTGGCCGATGAGAACCCCGAGTTGGGAGGCAACGTCGGGACCCGTCGCCGACAGTGCGTAAACGGTGCCCAACGCGCCGACTGCAACCTCGCGCGCGGCCATGCCGGGCACCAGCGCAATCGCGATCTGCCAGTTGAAGCCGATCGGCGCAAAGACGACCTCCAGGCCGCGCCCGATCTGACCGGCCAGGCTGTACTGGATCGCCGGCCCGGTTGCGCCAACCGGCGGCCCCGGAAACGTCGACAGAAACCACAACAGCACCATCAGCGCCAGGATGATGCCGCCAACCCGCTTGAGGAAAATGACCGCGCGCTCGTACAGCCCCAGCGAAAGATTGCGCAGGCTCGGCCAGCGGTACGAAGGCAGTTCCATCAGCAGCGGGGTGGGTCGAGCGTCTGAGCGCAGGCGCATGAAGGCCGCCGCCACGGCCATCGCACCGAGAATCCCTGCCAGATAAAGACCAAACAGCACCAGCCCTTGCAGATTGAATACCCCCCAGACCGTGCGCGCTGGAATGAAGGCACCGATCAGCAGTGCGTACACCGGCAGCCGCGCCGAGCAGGTCATCAGCGGCGCAATCATGATCGTGACCAGCCGGTCACGCCAGTGGCTGATGGTCCGGGTGGCCATCACACCGGGAATGGCACAGGCGAAGCTGGACAGCAATGGAATGAACGAGCGCCCCGACAGGCCAACCGTCCCCATGACCCGGTCCAGCAGGAACGCCGCGCGCGGTAGGTAGCCTGAATCCTCCAGGGCGATGATGAAGAAGAAAAGGATCAGGATCTGGGGTAAAAACACCAGCACGCCGCCGGTGCCGGCCAGGATGCCGTCCACCAACAGACTCTGCAGAACGCCTGGCGGCAGGCCGGACCGGACCAGGTTGCCCAGCGCATCCACGCCCGCCTTGATCCACTCCATGGGCACAGTGGCCAGGCTGAACACCGCTTGGAACATCAGGAACAGCGTCAAGGCCAGCAACAGCATTCCCCACAGAGGGTGCAACACGATGCGGTCGATGGCGTCGTCGGTGTGCAGACTGTCCGCCGGCTCATTCACGGCCACCGCCAGAATGCGCCGCACCTCCTGCTGGGTCGCAATCACCTGCGCCACGTCCGACGCATGCCAGGGTGGCGACGTCGAGGCGGCGGCCAGATGGCCGGCAGTACCTGCGGGGTCGGCCAGGTCCAGAAACGCCAGCAATTCCTGCGCCCCATCGTGCCGTACGCCGACGGTCTCCAGCACAGGCATGGCCAGTTCCCGCGACAGCAGGCCCCGGTCGACCACGATGCCTTCCCGGACCGCCATGTCACTCATGTTGAGTGTCAGGACCATGGGCAGGCCCAGTGCCCGCGCCTCCAGCACCAGGCGAAGGTTAAGCTTGAGGTTGGTGGCATCGACCACGCACACGAGCAGGTCCGGCATTGGCTCATGGGCGCGCCGGCCGGTCACGACGTCACGGGTCACGGCCTCGTCTGCGCTCAGCGGATTGAGGCTGTAGGCGCCGGGCAGGTCCAGCACCAGAACGCGACGCCCGGAGGCCGTCTGCAAGTGCCCTTCCTTGCGCTCCACGGTCACCCCTGCATAGTTGGCAACCTTCTGCCGGCTGCCCGTCAGCAGGTTGAAGAGCGCGGTCTTGCCGCAATTGGGATTGCCCAGCAAGGCAACGCGCAAGGGCGCGGTGATAGCGCTGTGCGCCGCGTTCACTCGGCACCCCTTGCCAGCGTCGGTTCGGGCACCACGCGAATCAGCGCGGCCTCGTATCTTCGCAGCGCGAATGTGGTGTGGCCGATGCGAACCGCGAGCGGATCATGGGCGGGGAAGCCTTGGGCAATCACGCAAACACGCTCACCAGGAAGGAATCCGATCTCCAGCAGGCGCAGTACGAGTTCGCGCTCGTCAGCGTCGGCAGCGTCAACCAGGCGCGCGACCCTCGCCCCCACGAGACGCGGTAGTTCGTCAAGCCCCATATCGGGCCCGTGATAGTTCACGTCGGGTTTTTGAAAATCGGCAGACATACCGGGCATTAAATGATAACGATTCTCATTCTACGCCATCAGCCAATCATTGAATTTTGGTCGATGTTGGAAATAACCGACACCACGAATCCATAACGCCGCTAACTTCCAGAGCCATGAAAATGCTCTGGGACATCTCCCCACCCGTCCAGCCCGGCTCCCCGGTCTTCCCTGGCGACACGCCCTATCAGCAGCAATGGGCGGCCACGCTGGGACCAGGATGCCCGGTCAACGTCGGCACACTGACCTTGTCGCCCCATGTCGGCGCGCACGCAGACGCCCCGCTCCACTACGACCCGACGGGAGCCAGCGTCGGCGAACTGGACCTGGCACCCTACCTCGGTCCGTGCCGCGTGATTCATGCCATCGGCGTGGGGCCGCTGATCGAGTGGTCGCACCTGGCCCACGCCATCGGCCAACTGCCACCGCGTGTGCTGGTCCGGACATACGCGCGCATGCCGGTGGACCGCTGGGACCCTGATCTGGCGGCCTTTGCACCGCAGACCATCGAGCGCCTGGCTGCGCTGGGCGTGCTGCTGGTTGGCATCGACACCGCCAGCATCGACCCCGCTGGCAGCAAGACCCTCGACAGCCACCAGGTGATCCGGCGCCTGAACCTGCGCGTGCTGGAAAACCTGGTGCTCGACGACGTTCCCGAGGGCGACTACGAACTGATCGCCCTGCCACTGAAGCTGATGACCTCCGACGCCAGCCCGGTGCGCGCCGTGCTGCGCGAATTGCCCTGATTACTGCCTGACGCTCGAACTCCTGAACTACCCACCCCTGCCCCATTGCCATGACACCCAATTCCCTTGAAGACTGCCGACAGGCCGATGCGCAAGACCCGTTGCGCGAACTTCGTCATCAATTCGACCTGCCCGACGGCGTGATCTACCTCGACGGCAACTCGCTGGGCGTCCTTCCCCGCGCCACGGCCGCCCGCGTCGCCAAGGTAGTGACACAGGAATGGGGGCAGGGGCTGATCCGCAGTTGGAACACCGCGGGCTGGTTCGACTCGCCCCGGCGCGCGGGCGACAAGATCGCCCGGCTCGTTGGCGGCAACCCGAGCGAAGTGGTTGCAACGGACAGCACGTCCATCAACCTGTTCAAGGTGCTGAGCGCCGCGCTGAACATGGCCCGTGAGGATGCGCCGCAGCGCAAGACCCTCGTCAGCGAGCGCAGCAATTTCCCGACCGACCTGTACATCGCCGAGGCGCTGTGCCGGGAGCGCGGCTACACCTTGAAGCTGGTCGAGCCCGAGGCAATCGCAGCGTCGCTGACCACCGATGTCGCGGTGCTGATGTTGACCCACGTGAACTACCGCACGGGTGCAATGCATGACATGGCCGCCGTGACGGCCGCGGCCCATGCCGCCGGCATCCTCGCAGTCTGGGACCTTGCACACAGTGCCGGCGCGGTGCCGGTCGACCTGACCGGCGCACAGGCCGATTTCGCCGTGGGTTGCGGTTACAAGTACCTCAACGGCGGACCTGGGGCGCCAGCCTTTGTATGGGTGGCCCCGCGCCACGCCGAGCGTTTCTGGCAACCCCTGGCCGGCTGGTGGGGCCATGCCACCCCATTTACCTTTAACGCCGACTACCAGCCGGCCCCGGGCATCACGCGCTACCTCTGCGGCACCCAGCCCATCATCAGCATGGCGGCGCTGGAATGCGGGCTCGACACCCTGCTGGCTGTCGAGCCGCTGGGCGGCATGGCGGCCTTGCGGGCCAAGTCGCTGGCGCTGACCGACCTGTTCATCGAACTTGTGGAGACGCGCTGTGCCGGCCACGGCCTGACGCTCGCCACACCGCGCGTGCACGCGCAACGGGGTTCACAAGTCTGCCTGGCCCGTGGCGCCGGTGCCTATGCCATCGTGCAGGCGCTGATCGCCCGCAACGTCATTGGGGATTTCCGGGCCGGCGATGGTGGCCTTCATCCCGACATCCTGCGTTTTGGCTTCACACCGCTCTACATCGGCTTCGAGGATGTTTGGCAGGCCGTGGAACACCTCAGGCAGGTGCTCGACAGCGGTGAATGGCAACGGCCTGAATTCAACCAGAAACACGCGGTGACCTGATCATGTGCCCGCACAACACCACCCCATCGTCCCCGTCGCCCGAGCACATCGTCCACGACGAAAAAGCCCAGCTCGATTTCAGCCGGAGCATGAGCTACGGCGACTACCTGCAACTCGACGCCATCCTGAGTGCGCAGCACCCGCGCTCACCCGACCACAATGAGATGCTGTTCATCGTGCAGCACCAGACGAGCGAGTTGTGGATGAAGCTCATGCTGCATGAGCTGCGGGCCGCCGTGGCCCATGTGGCGGCCGATGACCTGTCCACCGCTTTCAAGATGCTGGCGCGCGTCAGCAAGATCATGGAGCAGCTGGTGCACGCCTGGGACGTGCTGGCCACCATGACGCCGCCCGAGTACAGCGCCATCCGCCCCTACCTGGCCAGCTCCAGCGGATTCCAGAGCTACCAGTACCGCTGCATCGAGTTCTCGCTGGGCAACAAGAATGCGGCCATGCTCAAACCCCATGAACACCGCCCTGACCTGCTGGAGCAGGTGCGGGCTGCCTATGAAGCCCCGTCGCTCTACGACGAAGCGCTGAAGCTGCTGGCGCGGCGTGGTCTGGACGTGCCACAAAGCCATGCGCAGCGCGACTGGACCCAGCCCTACGTCGCCAGCCCCGGCGTTGAGCAGGCCTGGCTGACCGTGTACCGCAACCCGAAGCAGCACTGGGACCTCTACCAGCTCGGCGAGGAGCTCACCGATCTCGAAGACGCCTTTCGCCTCTGGCGCTTCCGCCATGTCACCACCGTGGAGCGCGTGATCGGCTTCAAGCGCGGCACCGGCGGCACCGGCGGCGTGAGCTACCTGCGCAAGATGCTGGATGTGGTGCTTTTTCCGGAAATCTGGAGCCTGCGAACCAGTTTATAGACAAAAATCGGCACCATCCCAGCGTCGAATGGTCATATTCAGCTACAACTTTATGAGCGCCCGCTTGTTCATCGTGGGCCGGCATAGAGCCAGGGAACATCCAGCACCCGTTCACCGAACACCCTGAGCACCGCATCGCGACCCCATCGGACGATGCCCTCTGAGTGGAAGATCTCTCCGTTGCGGATCGAGCGTGCCTGCACCCTCGCACATCGCTGCCAGCGCCGATTCGCGTAGTGCTGCAAGCGCTCGCCCATCGGGAGGCGCTCCAAGACGATGGAGCGACCCAATTGTTCGGCGTCCTCGATCGCCATGCCAGCGCCTTGCGCAAGGTAAGGCCGCATCGGGTGCGCGGCGTCGCCCAGGAGCGCCACCAATCCCCGAGCCTGCTGCCAAGCTCCTTGCATGGGATGCCGATCGCACAAAGCCCAGAGCCGCCAGTCGGGCACCGCCGCGATCAGCTCCTGAAGAGGTTGGCACGTGCTACCCATGGCATGCTGGAGGTCGGCTGCATTGGCTCCATGGTCCCATCCATGGAGATCGCCGTTGAAGTCGCCGTGAACAATGGCAACCACGTTGAGCCAGTCGCCCCCGCGCACCGGGTATTGCACCACGTGCAGGCGGGGGCCCAGCCAGGCCGTCACCTGATGGCTTCGCAGGTGCTGAGGCAGACTGTGCTGTGGCAGCATCGCCCGGTAGGCCAGATGCCCGGAAACACGAGGAGCCCCGTCGTTCAGCATCAATTCGCGCACCCGGCTCCACAGGCCATCGGCGCCGATCAGCACATCGCCTTCGACTTCGAGGCCTTCGGTGGTCTCCAGGGTCACGACCCGTCCACGGTCCTCGTACGAAGCCAGCCAGTTCCCCAGCGCCAGCCGCACCGCCCCGTCTCGCTGAAGTGGGTGCAGCAGCAAGGCATGCAGATCCGCCCTGTGAATGGTGGCGTAGGGGGCCCCGTAGAGCCGGACCGCACGCTCGCCGAGCGGCAATACGCCCAGCTCTCGGCCGGATACTGCATTGCGCACCTGCAAACGATGGGGAAAAGCAGCGACCCTTGCAAGGTCCCGTTCCAGACCCATGCCATGTAGAACGCGAACAACATTGGGCCCGATCTGGATCCCCGCCCCGACTTCGCCAAATTCGGCGGCGCGCTCAAACAGGCGCACATCACAACCCGCTCTGGCGCAGGCCAGCGCGGCGGTCAGGCCGCCAATGCCGCCGCCGGCGATCAATACCCGTGTGCTCATGCCGCTGGATTTTGGGTTTTCTGGCGGACAGTTCCCTGACAGGAGCAAGCCCGCGCACACCGGCTATCGAGGCCGGAAACAGCAACGCCAGCACAAGGCTGGCGTCTGCTTAAATGGGGTGGCTGATGGGACTCGAACCCACGACGACCAGAATCACAATCTGGGACTCTACCAACTGAGCTACAGCCACCGAAAGCGTTCGATTATAGCGGGTTCTTCTCACTGAACCGAGCTGCGCGAGGCGCTGTCTGACCCGGGGAGCGGTTTCGCAGCAAGGATCTCCGCCTTGAAACGACGCTTCAATTCGTTGAAGTAAGCCAGGCTCTCTGCACCCGTCCACAACTGGTTGTACTGGTTCAGATTCTGTCGCCGCGCCGCTTCGTTCGCCGCTTCGAAGTCGATGACCTTGTTGACGCGCGCCACGGCATATCCCTGCCCACCAAGGTCGACACCGACCAACACCGGCAAGGCGGCGGAATCCGCGCGAAGCACGGCGTCAATCAGCTTGCCCGGGAACTGCTGTGACTGCTCGCGCGACACGGTCAAAGGCGCAGGAAGATCTGCCGAAGCAGGATTTGCTTGCCATGCTGCCAGTTTGGCAGCCCCCTCCTTGCGCGCCAGTTCAGCGCCGCGCTCAGCCACCAGTCGGGCGCGCACAGCATCCTTGACTTCGGCAAGCGGCTTGGTCCGTGCGGGCATGTACTGGACAATCCGCGCGGAAACCAGTTGGTTCGGCGCCGTTTCTACGGCCTCGGTGTTGCGTTTCTTTTCAACCGCGTCGGATGCAAAAATGGCATTGAGCAGCTTCGGGCTGGCCAATACACCGTTTGCGCCCGGCGCCGGTGTCCGGGTGACGTTGGCTGCGGATTGAACCTCCAGTTTTAGACGGTCCGCTACGGGTTTGAGGCTGTCGGCCTGCTCATAAACACCGTTCGTAAACGCGTCGGCCACCTCGGCGAACTTGCGTTGCGCCTGCTGCTTCTTCAGGTCGCTTTCGATCTGGGCTCTCATCTCCTCAAAAGTCCGGACCTTGGGAGCCTTGATATCGGTCAATCGAATGATGTGATAGCCAAACTCCGATTCCACGACGTCGCTGACCTCCCCCTTCTTCATGGAAAAAACGGCATCTTCGAAAGCCTTGACCATGGCACCACGGGCAAAAAAATCAAGATCGCCGCCATTTGGCGCGGAGCCGGTATCCTGCGAATTCTTCCGGGCCAGATCGGCAAAACTGTCGGGAGCCTTTCGCGCCGCGGCCAGCAATTCGTCTGCCTTCGCACGGGCCCGCTTGCGATCTTCTGCACTGGCCGTTTTCGGTGCCGATATCAGGATATGGCTGGCACGGCGTTCCTCCTGCCCGCTGAGGCGAGTTGCATTCTGTTCGTAATAGGTTTTCAGATCCGCCTCGTTGACCACAAGAGATTTCTTGACCGTCTCCAGATCCAGCACGACGTACTCGATGCTGGCCTGCTCCGGAGCCTGGAAAAGCGCTTCATTCTGTTTGTAGAAAGCCTCGATCTCAGCGTCCGTCAAGGTCACCTTGGCTGCGAAATCGGATGGCGAAAAGCGGGCAACCTGAACTTCCCGCTTCTGCAGGAAGGCATTCAATGCGACGTTCGCCTCGACCGCCGGCGTGAAGCCGCTGCCCATGACGCCCGCCAGGACCTGGCGGGATGACAGATCGGCACGCACCTGTGCTTCGAACATCTCGGGCGTCATGCCTTGGCTTGCCACCAGTTGCCGATACCGCTCCATGTCGAGTGTGCCATCTGGCTTGCGCAGACTCGCAATCGTCGCATTCTGCTGCAGATCGCGCGCCAGCTTGGCATCGCTGGTCACCAGCTTCAGTTTGGTGGCCGCTGCAGCCAGCACGCGATCTCTCACGAGCCGTTCCAGCGTTGCGTAGCGTGCCTCCGGTGAGTCCAGCAACTTGACATCCAGAGTCGGCATCGATTCCCGCACACGGTCGACTTCGTTCTTGTGCGCGAAGTCCCATTCGGCTTGGGTGATGTCGACCCCGTCGACACGGGCCACCGCAGCTCCCTTGTTCTGGGAACGGTTGTAGCCTTCAAGGCCGAACAGCACGAACGAGGGAAAGATCAGCAGAAACAGCAGAAACTGCATGATCTTGGTGTGCTTCCGGACGAAATCAAACATGCGCAGACTCTCAATATCAAAAACAGAAAAGGCGAACGATATGTTCGCCTTTACATTGGTGGTGGTGGGTGCTGACGGGTTCGAACCGCCGACCTACGCCTTGTAAGGGCGCCGCTCTACCGACTGAGCTAAGCACCCCACCCGAAACCGCAGCTCAGTTCAAGGCATCCTTCAATGCCTTGCCTGGGCGAAACTTCGGCACCTTGGCAGCCTTGATTTTAATCGCTGCGCCGGTGCGTGGATTGCGCCCACTGCGCGCCGAGCGTTTGCCAACGGCGAACGTGCCAAAACCGACCAATGAAACCGATCCGCCCTTCTTGAGGGTCGTCTTGACGGCGCCGACCATCGAGTCAAGCGCCCGGGTAGCAGCCGCCTTGGAAATATCGGCATGCTTCGCGATGTGTTCAATCAATTCTGTCTTATTCACAAGGAGCCCCTCGTTCGTCTAAATGTTTAAACCTAAGCCGGCCAACAACCATCGGATCGAGCCGAATCCATTCAATCAATGGAAACAGCCGCATCCGCCAATATCAAAAACCTTTGGCCTTCATGATTACAGCCACCGGCTCTTTCTATGTCAATATGCCCGGTCGTCTCCGACCACGCCTGGCAGCGGATTCTAGTCCTTTTCAGTCGCCAGGCTGCTTGCTCACATCTACTATTTTTCCCCGTGGCCCGCCAGTGACGATGGGTTGGCTTGAACCGCCCTCGAACCGATGCAGCGCCCTTGGGTCAAGCCCTGGCTGGGCGAATCACAAGGCTGACACCCAACGCAGTCAGCAATATGCCCATCACAGTGAAAATCGTGACCGGTTCGTCAAACAACAGCCAAGCGAGCATTGCGGTTGATGGGGGAACCAGGTACATGAGACTCGCCACTGACGCTGCAGCGCCACGCTGTATCAGGAGGTACAGCAAGGAGCTGCCACCGATCGTAAGCCCGAGCACGGACCACGCCATGGCACCATAGAGATCGGCCGTCCAACCCATAGGCTCCAACTCCATGAGAGCCAACGGCAAAGTCACGAAAAATGCGGCCATCAGCTGGACTGTATTTGCGCTCCGCACATCACAGGGTCTGACAAATTGCTTCTGGTAAAGGGTGCCGGCGGTAATGCTGACAAGGGCGCCGAGTGCATAAGCCAAATTGACGCTGTTGACCATGTCGCCCGGGGAACCTTCCCCGAACTTGCGAGAAACCACCATCGCAAGCCCGGCAAACCCCAAGGTCAACCCCGTCCACTGGCGCCGGTTCACCGGTCCGCCCACGCCAGAATTGCCGAGCATCGACAGCCAGATCGCCGTCAGGATAGGTTGGACGCCCACAATCAGGGCAGCCAGACCCGAACCCCGCCTTGACGGCGGCCCAGACCCCACCGAGATAGCCCGAATGCATGAGCAGACCGGTCACGCACAGATGCAGCCACTGCGACCCCGTCTGTGGCCACTTGACGCGGGCACCCCAGATCCACGGCAAGAAGCAAAGGATCGACAGGCCGTAGCGCACCACCAGGAACTTGAATGGAGGCGAATTGGGCATCCCATAGCGGGCAACGATGAAGCCTGTGCTCCAGATCAGTACAAAGACCGCAGGCATCAGCCGGATCAGGCCATCATCCCTGGACTGGCCTGTCACTTGACCCGCGCCC
>NZ_JAKJEW010000034.1:0-20338 GCF_022705245.1 Candidatus Skiveiella danica
TCTCGGTGACACGGGCATACAGACTGGGTTCTCCGGGTGCCTCGAAATAGACAAACTGGTTGATCAGCAGGCTGGGAACGATCGGGCCGGACACGCGGTAGAAGGTGTGAGCGCCCTGTTGCCAGCTCTCGATCGTCTTGCCGTGCTTGCTCCAGAAATCCGGGGGCAGCGCCAGCGAACCGGCATACAGCATGTCGCCGTCTTCCAGCGTCTTGTCATTCTGGTAGTCCTCGGCCGCCAGGCCCAGTGCGCGCGCCTTGACGCGCATGTTGATGTCTTTGGACACCAGCACAACCTCGCGCGGGGACTGCTGTTGCCGTAGCGCCTCCACCACGCCCAGGATCTGGTTGTCAGCCTTGCCCTGGGGCAGGCTGGAGGGGAGCGTGTAGTTCAGGGGCTGGGTCTGGAAGAACAGCTTGCCGCCCGCCTCGCGGTGGCCGGTGGTGTCGAGCTGCAGGCCGGCGGCGATGTCGGCACCGACGGCACCGGCCAGCGCATCCAGGGTCCGGCTGGCCTGGCGGGCATTGCGCGCCACCTCGGTCATGCCTTTCTTGTGGCCGTCGAGTTCTTCCAGCACGATCATGGGCAGGAAGATGTCGTGCTCCTCGAAGCGGAACAGGCACATCGGGTCGTGCATCAACACATTGGTGTCGATCACGAACAGCTTGGCAGGGCCTTTGGCTCGCGGCTTGCGCGCCTCGGGCGCGGCTTTCGGGATGGCGCCACCTTCGCCCTCGCGGCTGCTGGTCGTGCGTCGCCGCGATGCCGGCAGGTTCTCGGCAGCAGCTGGGCTTTTCCCTTCCATTGCTCTGCTTGTGGCATCGGTGGCGCGGAGTTCGGTGTCCTTGGTGTGTGCAGTCGCGTCGGAGCTTGTCTCAGCGCCCGTCGCGGAGGTGGACCTGCGTGGCGCGCGATGGCCGGGTGGTTGGGCAGAGGCGTCAAATGTCGCGGAAGCAAGCAGAGCAGCGCGTTTTGCTGGAGGAGGGGGCAATGGCATGGGTGTTCAGATTCCGGAGCAAGTGGGAGGCAGAGGCGCGTCGGTGTCATCCGCCCGTGGGACGATCCAAAGAAAAAGCCGCCTGGGGACCGAGGCGGCTTTTGCAGCAGGCAGGAATGCGGTGTTCAACGGCATGCGGTCATTATGCATGACCAAGGTGGACGGTTCGGTCCACCGGATGTACGCCGATCAGCCGGCCTTTTTCAGGGCCTTGACGGCCTTGAGGACCTCTTCGACGTGGCCGGGAACCTTGAGTCCGCGCCATTCTTCCTTGAGCGATCCATCCGCGCCGATCAGGAAGGTGCTGCGCTCGATGCCCTTGACCTTCTTGCCGTACATGATCTTGTTCTTGACCACGCCGAACATGTGGCACATCTTCTCTTCGGTGTCGGCAATGAGTTCGAAAGGCAATTCCAGCTTGGCCTTGAATTCATCGTGCGACTTCATGTTGTCGCGCGAGACGCCAAAGACCGTGGCGCCCGCTTTCACGAAATCCTTGTATTTGTCGCGAAACTGCATGGCCTCTGTCGTGCAGCCCGGCGTGTTGTCCTTGGGATAGAAAAACATCACCACTGTATGGCCGAGATGCGACGTGTTGGAAACCTTGACGCCGCTGGTGGCGTTGGCTTCGAATTCTGGAATGGGTTTGTTGACAACGATCGCCATATAGCTTCAATCTCGTGTGACAGGATGAGGTCGTTGGGATGGGCCGGGGAAATTCGTGGTCTGTGCCAGATACTGCGCCGATGGCCCGGCAACCCTCAATTTTACCCTGAAACGCGACCCTTTAGAGGCCCTGCTCCAGAAGCAGGGCCACAATCACGTTGCGTCCTTCGCCCGCCAGGATGTTGTAGGTGCGGCAGGCCGCTGCGGTGTCCATGGTTTCCACGCCGATTCGGCGTGCCATGAGGTCCAGCAGCCATTCCGGCCGTGGAAAGCGCAGCCGTACGCCGCTGCCGAAGATGACGAGTTCAGGGTCCAGTTCCGCCAGCCGGGTGAAGTGGTTGTCCGAAAGCTCGGAAAAATCGGCGCAGTGCCACTCCATGCGCTGGCCGCGGGCACCGATCACCACGCTGTGGGCCACCCGCTCGCCATTGATGGCCACCCAGCCAGGCCCATAGGCGTTGATAACTTGACCGTCGAATGTGTCGGGCTGGATCTTCATGGCTTCACCTGTTGTTGCACCGCACTATGGCCGTGCAGAACTGTGGTCAAATTATAGGTTTCGCCTCTGAATAGCCGTTCCCGGAGGGACATTGAAAACCGTTCTCAAATCAGCCAAGCTTTCCAACGTCTGCTACGACATCCGCGGCCCGATCATGGACGCCGCACGTCAGATGGAGGAAGAGGGCCACAAGATCATCAAGCTCAACATCGGCAATCTGGCCGTGTTCGGCTTCGATAGCCCCGAGGAAATCCAGCAGGACATGATTCGCAACCTGCCGAACTCGGCCGGCTATTCCGACAGCAAGGGCATTTTCGCGGCGCGCAAGGCGGTGATGCATTACACCCAGCAGCAGGGCATCAAGGGCGTGACGCTGGACGACATCTACCTGGGCAATGGGGCCAGCGAGCTGATCGTCATGGCCACCAACGCCTTGCTGGACAACGGCGACGAACTGCTCCTGCCCTCGCCGGACTACCCCTTGTGGACCGCGGCGGCCAGCCTGTCGGGCGGCACCCCGGTGCATTACCGCTGCGACGAGGACAACGGCTGGATGCCCGATCTGGACGATATCCGGGCGAAGATCACGCCCCGCACCAAGGGCATCGTGGTCATCAACCCGAACAACCCGACCGGCGCGCTGTACTCGGACGAACTGCTGAAGGCCATCGTGGCCATCGCCCGCGAAAACGGCCTGGTGATCTTTGCCGACGAGGTGTACGACAAGGTCTTGTATGACGACGCGAAACACACCGCCATCGGCAGCCTGAGTGACGACGTGCTGACGCTCACGTTCAATTCTCTGTCCAAAAGCTACCGCTCCTGCGGCTATCGCGCCGGCTGGATGGTGGTCTCCGGCGACAAGAAGCCGGCCAAAGACTACATCGAAGGCCTGAACATGCTGTCGAACATGCGCCTGTGTTCGAACGTGCCGGGGCAATACGCCATTCAGACGGCGTTGGGCGGCTACCAGAGCATCAACGACCTGATCTGCGAAGGCGGGCGCCTGCGCCGCCAGCGCGATCTGGCCTACGAACTCATCACGGCCATCCCCGGCGTGACGTGTGTCAAGCCGACGGCGGCGCTGTACATGTTCCCGCGCCTGGATCCGAAGATGTATCCGATCGAGGACGATCAGCAGTTCTTCCTCGAGCTGCTGCAGGAAACCCGTGTGATGCTGGTGCAGGGCACGGGTTTCAACTGGCCGGCGCCGGATCATTTCCGCATCGTGTTCCTGCCGCACGAAGACGACCTGCGCGAGGCGATTGGCCGCGTGGCGAGATTCTTGGCGCTGTACCGCAAACGTCACGGAACCTGAGTTGCTTCATTTTCGATAGCGCTAAATGACGGATTGGCGCTGGAATTTCCTTGTTTTAATCAATTAATTGCCATGAAACCGATCCAAGTAGGCCTGCTGGGCATAGGCACCGTGGGCAGCGGCACGTTCAACGTGCTCAAACGCAACCAGCAGGAGATCCAGCGCCGCGCCGGCCGCGGCATCGAGATCACCATGGTGGCCGATCTGGATGTGGCGCGGGCGAGGTCCATCGTCGGCCCGGACGTCACCGTGGTGAACGACGCACGGGCGGTCATTGCCAATCCCGAAATCGACATCGTGATCGAGCTCATCGGCGGCTACGGCATCGCCAAGGCGCTGGTGCTGGAGGCCATCGCGGCGGGCAAGCATGTGGTCACCGCCAACAAAGCTCTGCTGGCGGTGCATGGCACCGAGATTTTTGCGGCCGCTTCCGCCAAGGGCGTGATGGTGGCCTTCGAGGCGGCGGTCGCCGGCGGCATCCCGATCATCAAGGCGCTGCGCGAGGGCCTGACGGCCAACAGCATCCAGTGGATCGCGGGCATCATCAACGGCACCACCAACTTCATCCTGTCCGAGATGCGCGACAAGGGGCTGGACTTTGACGTGGTGCTCAAGGAAGCCCAGCGCCTGGGCTATGCCGAGGCCGACCCCACGTTTGACATCGAAGGCGTGGACGCCGCCCATAAAGCCACGATCATGTCGGCCATCGCGTTTGGCATCCCCGTGCAGTTTGACAAGGCCTATGTCGAAGGCATTACCAAACTCAGTGCCACCGACATCCGGTACGCCGAACAGCTGGGCTACCGCATCAAGCTGCTGGGCATCACCAAGCGCACCCCGAGCGGTGTCGAGTTGCGCGTGCATCCCAGCCTGGTGCCGTCCAAACGCCTGATCGCCAACGTCGAAGGGGCGATGAACGCGGTGGTGGTGCAGGGCGATGCCGTGGGCACCACGCTGTACTACGGCAAGGGTGCGGGCAGCGAACCCACCGCCAGCGCGGTGATCGCCGACCTGGTGGACATCACGCGCCTACACACGGTCGATCCGCTGAACCGCGTGCCCCACCTGGCCTTCCAGCCCCACACGCTGGACCAGGCCATGACGGACCTGCCCGTGCTGCCCATGAGCGAGGTCGTGACTAGCTATTACCTGCGCCTGCGCGTGGCCGACGAGGCCGGCGTGCTGGCCAAGGTGACCGGCATCGTAGCGAATGCCGGCATCAGCATTGACGCGCTGCTGCAGCGCGAGGCGGATGAAGTCGGCGGCGAGGGCGCCACCTCGACCGACCTGATCATCCTGACGCACGACACGCGCGAAGGCACCATGGACGCGGTTCTGGCCGAACTGCAGGCCTTGCCCACTGTGCTGACACCGATCGTCCGCATCCGCAAGGAAGAGCTGAACTGATGCTGTACCTGTCCACCCGCGGCGATCCCGGCCGCAAGCATTTCTGTGAAATCCTGCTCGAAGGCCTGGCGCCTGACGGCGGCCTGTACCTGCCGGAGGCCTATCCGCAGGTCGATGCGGCCACGCTGCAGCGCTGGCGCGAGATCCACGACACGCGCGGGTACGCGGCGCTGGCTTTCGAGGTGCTGTCGCTCTACATCGACGACATCCCCGCTGACGACCTGCGCGTTATCTGCGAGAAGACCTACACCGAGGCCGCCTTCGGCACGCGCGAGATCGTGCCCCTGAAGGAGCTGGAAGACCACTTCTACCTGGAAGCCCTGTCCAACGGCCCCACACTGGCCTTCAAGGACATGGCGATGCAGTTGCTCGGCAACCTGTTCGAGTACGAACTGGGCCGGCGCGGCGAGCAGCTCAACATTCTGGGTGCCACCAGCGGAGACACCGGCAGTGCGGCCGAGTACGCGATGCGCGGCAAGAAGGGCGTGCGTGTCTTCATGACCAGCCCCAACGGGCGCATGAGCCCGTTCCAGCAGGCGCAGATGTTCAGCCTGCTGGACGACAACATCCACAACATCGCCATCGACGGCGTGTTCGACGACTGCCAGGACCTGGTCAAGGCCGTGTCCAACGACCTCGACTTCAAGCGCCGCTACAAGATCGGCACGGTCAATTCGATCAACTGGGCGCGCCTGCTGGCGCAGGTGGTCTATTACTTTGCCGGCTACTTTCAGGCCACACGCGACAACGCCCAGAAGGTCTGCTTCACGGTGCCGTCGGGCAACTTCGGCAACGTCTGCGCCGGTCATGTGGCGCGGCAGATGGGCCTGCCGATCGAGCGCCTGGTGGTGGCCACCAACGAAAACGACGTGCTGGACGAGTTCTTCCGCACCGGCGTATACCGCGTGCGCGGCAGCGCCGACACCCACGAGACCTCCAGCCCGTCGATGGACATCTCCAAGGCCAGCAATTTCGAGCGCTTCGTGTTCGACCTGCTGGGGCGCGACGGCGCGCGGGTCAAGGCCTTGTTCGGTGATGCGTTGTCCCGCGATGGGCGCTTCGATCTGAGCGCCGAGCCGGCCTACCGCGACGCTGCGGCGCGCTACGGCTTCGTCAGCGGCAAAAGCCTGCATGCCGATCGCCTGGCCACGATCCGCGACACCTGGAAGCGCTTTGCGCTGATGATCGACACCCACACCGCCGACGGCGTGAAGGTGGCCCGGGAGCACCTCGTGCCCGGATTGCCGATGATCGTGCTGGAGACGGCGCTGCCGATCAAGTTCGCCGCCACCATTGTCGAAGCCTTGGGTTGCGAGCCGGACCGGCCCGCGAAGTTCGAGGGCATCGAGTCGCTCCCACGGCGTGTGACCGTGATGCCGGCGCAGGTGCAGGCGGTGAAGCGTTTCATCGTCGAGAAATGTGCCTGAAATATGCTTTACCCAGCGTGCTTCGGTCATGAGTAGCTATCGATTTGATATTCCTGAGAAGGTGCCCACATGAAGGTGGTTGGCTTCGCAGGCTTTTCCGGTTCAGGCAAAACCACGCTGGTGGAACAGCTCATCCCCGCGTTGCGCCTGCGTGGCCTGCGGGTTTCGGTGGTCAAGCATGCGCACCACAGCTTCGACATCGACACCGCGGGGAAGGACACCTTCCGGCACCGCGAGGCCGGCGCCTTCGAGGTGGTCGTTGCATCGGGCCGGAGGCTGGCCCTGATGCGGGAGTTTGAACGCGAGGCGTCGCTGAGCGTCCATCAGCTGATTGCGGAGCTGTACGACGGCGTGGACTGGGTGCTGGTCGAAGGATTCAAGGACAGCGACCTGCTGAAGATCGAAGTCTGGCGCGCTGCCTCCGGGCAGCCGGCGCGCTATCCTGAAGACGACTTCGTCGTGTCCGTGGCGACCGATTCGCCGACGTTGCTGCCCGTACCGACCGGGCTGCCGGTGCTGGATTTGAACCAACCCGATGCCATCGCGGGCTGGCTGGTCGACAATCAAGCCCGGTTTGACTACAACGTCGAGTTATACGGATGAAGCCACCCCTCTCTGCGGCGGCGCGCGCGCCCTTGATGTCGCTGGATGATGCACTGGACCGCCTGCTGGCGCAGGTGGAGCCGTTGCGCCGGATCGAATCGGTCTCCACCTTCGAGGCGGACGGCCGGGTGCTGGCGGCGGATCTGGTCGCGGCATTGCAGGTTCCGCCGCAGGACAACGCCTCGATGGACGGCTACGCACTGAAGGCGTCCGACGTCAGCCATGTCGGCGCCGTCCTGCGGGTGACGCAGCGCGTGCCCGCGGGCGCAGCCCCTCACGCGTTGGAGCCGGGCACGGCGGCGCGCATCTTCACCGGGGCACAGATTCCTGCGGGGGCTGACACCGTGGTCATGCAGGAGGAGACAGAGGCCGTCGGGGGCGATTTCCATGCGGTGCGCTTTCATGGCGTCCCTGGGGTTGGCCAGTGGATTCGCCGTGCCGGCGAAGACGTGACGCGGGGCACCGTCGTGCTACCCGGAGGCGAGCGCCTGTCGCCCGCCAGCCTGGGACTGGCGGCAAGCATCGGTTGCGCCCGGCTGGACGTGGTGGCGCGCCCGCGCGTGGCGCTGTTTTCAACGGGCGATGAGCTCGTGATGCCCGGCGACGTCGAGCCGAAGGCCATGCCGGCCGGCGCCATCTACAACTCCAACCGCTTCTTCCTGCGCGCGCTGTTGCACCGGCTGGGCTGCGAGGTCAGTGACCTGGGCATCGTGCCTGACCGGCGCGAGGCGACGGTGGCCGCGCTGAAATCGGCGGCCGACCACCACGACCTCATCCTGACCAGCGGCGGTGTCTCGGTGGGCGAAGAGGACCATATCAAGCCCGCCGTCGAGCAGCTTGGGGCGCTGGACCTGTGGCAGATCGCCATGAAGCCGGGCAAGCCCTTTGCCCATGGGACGGTGCGGCGCGACGCGGGCGCGGGGACGGATGCCGGCCGGGCCTGTCATTTCATCGGTCTGCCGGGCAACCCGGTGTCCAGCTACATCACCTTCCTTTTGCTGGTGCGGCCGTTTTTGCTGCGCTTGCAGGGCGCGCGCGAGATTGCTTTGAAGACCATCGTGCTTCCGGCCCATTTCTCGCTGCGAAAGGCCGACAAACGCCGCGAATTCCTGCGCGTGCGGCGCAATGCGGCAGGCGGACTGGATCTGTTCACCAACCAGAGTTCCGGCGTTCTCACCTCTGTGGTCTGGGGCGACGGCGTGGTGGACAACCCGACGGGGACGACCATTGCCCATGGTGACATGGTTTCCTTCATTCCCTTTTCGGAGTTGCTGGCGTGAGAGTTTCCATCCGCTATTTCGCCTCCATCCGCGAAACACTGGACCGGACGGGCGAAACCGTCGAAACCGGCGCCGTGACACTGGCGGGCCTGCGCGACGAACTCATCGACCGTGGCGGCGCCTACGCAGACAGCCTGGCCCGTGGTCGAGCGGTGCGGCTGGCGCTGAACCAGGTCATGGCGGATGAATCTGCGCTCCTCGTGGAGGGCGCCGAGGTTGGTTTTTTTCCACCGGTGACCGGTGGCTGAGGCAGGGACGCCGACCATGACTGCCCGTGTCAGCATCCAGACCGAGGATTTCGACCTGGCCGCCGAAGTCGCCGCCCTGCGCCAGGGCGACGGGCGCGTCGGCGCCGTATGCAGCTTCGTGGGTACTGTGCGCGACCGTAACGACGGGCAGTCGGTCAGCACGATGGAGCTCGAGCACTATCCCGGCATGACCGAGAAGTCGATCGAGGCCATGATCGACGCGGCCCACCGGCGATTCGACATTCTTGGCGCCCGCGTGATCCATCGGGTAGGCCTGCTGCATCCGCTCGACCAGATTGTGCTGGTGGCCGTCTCGTCGGCACACCGGGGCGAAAGCTTCCAGGCCTGCGAGTTCCTGATGGATTACCTCAAGACCCAGGCACCCTTCTGGAAAAAGGAACAGACGCCCGAAGGGGCGCGCTGGGTCGATGCACGCGTGAGTGATGACGCTGCTCTCGCAAAGTGGGGCATTCAGGCAACCAATTCCTGAGCGCAGGGCGTTTCCCGGTCGCCCGGTCACCGTCAGTTCAGGTATTTCGGTTTGTCGCCGGCCGACGGGGCCGTCGCAGGGCGTGAATCCGTGGCGCCTTCACCCAGCCAGCCCGATGATTCGAGGGCCTTGTCGATCAGGTGAAGGAAGCCGTTCAGGTTGTTGCTTTCCAGGCCGACCTTGAAGCTGCGCGGTTTGGGCGTCCCGGGGCGCTTTTCCCGAAAGTCCAACTCGAGGCGGCCATCGCTCAGGTTCCGCAGGCCGACTTCGGTGACGAGCAAGGGGTCCGCGCCCAGGGGCAATTGCTTCGGCTGGCTGCGAAAAGGGGTCTTGAAATCCGCATTCTGCAGGGATTCCTGGCGCTGGAAGTCCGCCAGCATTTGTCGCGTATGTCCGTCCGACAGCGCGGCAGCGGCGCGGGACGGGTCGCGCGCGCCCTCCGCCAAGGCAACCCGATCAGTGACCACGGCATTCAGGCTGGGCCATAGCTTCAGGCAGAGGCGCCGTGTCAGCCATACCCGCAGTTCGTCGTCGGTTGACGTGTTCATCCGCACCAGAATCCGGTCTTCATCGGGGTGGTAGCGCGCTGAAAGCTGATCGAGTTTCATGCGCCTGATTCTAGTCAGTGCGCACGGCACGCCAGACCTTGAAAACCCCTTCGCAGACCGCAGATGGCCTGCAACCGGAGGATTTTCATGCGACACGACAAACTCACCACCAAGTTCCAGGAAGCGCTGGCCGACGCGCAATCATTGGCCTTGGGCGCGGACAACGCCTACATTGAACCCGCCCACTTGCTGGTGGCCATGCTGAAACAGGAGGACGGCCCGAAAGCGCTGCTGCAGCGCGCCGGCGTCAATGTGCCCGGCCTGCTGGCCGCCGGCGAGGCGGCCATCAAGCGCCTGCCCGAGGTCCAAGGCCAGGAGCAGGTCCAAGTTGGCCCGGAACTGGCCAAGCTGTTGCAGGCCACCGAGAAGGAATCGATCAAGCGCGGCGACCAGTTCATCGCGGGCGAGTTGTACCTGCTCGCGCTGGCCGACAGCAAGGCCGAGATCGGCAACCTGGCCCGTGCCAATGGCCTGACCCGCAAGAGCCTGGAAGCCGCCATCGAGGCGGTGCGGGGCGGGCAGGGCGTCAACAGCGCCGACGCCGAGGGCCAGCGCGAGGCCCTCACCAAGTACACCATCGACCTGACCGAGCGCGCCCGCATGGGCAAGCTGGACCCGGTGATCGGCCGCGACGACGAGATCCGCCGCGCCATCCAGGTGCTGCAGCGCCGCACCAAGAACAACCCGGTGCTGATCGGCGAGCCCGGCGTGGGCAAGACCGCCATCGTCGAAGGCCTGGCGCAGCGCATCGTGGCCGGCGAAGTGCCCGATTCGCTCAAGGGCAAGCGCGTGCTGAGCCTGGACATGGCGGCGCTGCTGGCCGGTGCCAAGTTCCGCGGCGAGTTCGAGGAGCGCCTGAAGAACGTGCTCAAGGAACTCGCCAAGGACGAAGGCCAGACCATCGTCTTCATTGACGAACTGCACACCATGGTGGGCGCTGGCAAGGCCGAGGGCGCCATGGACGCGGGCAACATGCTCAAGCCCGCGCTGGCGCGCGGCGAACTGCATTGCGTGGGCGCCACCACGCTGGACGAATACCGCAAGTACATCGAAAAAGACGCCGCACTGGAACGCCGCTTCCAGAAGATCCTGGTCGGCGAGCCGACGGTGGAGGCGACGATTGCCATCCTGCGCGGGCTGAAGGAGCGCTACGAGGTGCACCACGGCGTGGACATCACCGACCCGGCTATCGTGGCCGCGGCCGAGCTGTCCAACCGCTACATCACCGACCGCTTCCTGCCCGACAAGGCGATCGACCTGATCGACGAGGCGGCGTCCAAGATCAAGATTGAGCTGGACTCCAAGCCCGAGGTGATGGACAAGCTCGATCGCCGGTTGATCCAGCTGCAGATCGAGCGCGAGGCGGTCAAGAAGGAAAAGGACGAGGCCTCGCAGAAGCGCTTCGAGTTGATCAACGAGGAAATCGGCACGCTGCAGAAGGAGATCGCCGACCTCGACGAGATCTGGAAGTCGGAGAAAGCCACCGCGCAGGGCAGCGCCCAGGTGCGCGAGGAGATCGACAAGCTCAAGTTCCAGATCGATGAGCTGACCCGCAAGGGTGACTTCAACAAGGTGGCCGAGCTGCAGTATGGGCAACTGCCCGCGCTGGAAAAGCGCCTGAAAGAAGCCCAGGCCGCCGAAGCCGGCCGCAGCGCCAGCTCTGCGCCGCGTCTGTTGCGCACGCAGGTCGGGGCCGAGGAGATTGCCGAGGTGGTGTCTCGCGCCACCGGCATTCCCGTTGCCAAGATGATGCAAGGCGAGAAGGACAAGCTGCTGCAGATGGAAGGCAAGCTGCACGAGCGCGTGGTGGGGCAGGACGAGGCCATCTCGGCCGTCGCCAATGCCATTCGCCGTTCACGCTCGGGCCTGTCCGACCCCAACCGGCCCACCGGCTCCTTCCTGTTCCTGGGCCCGACCGGTGTCGGCAAGACCGAGCTGTGCAAGGCGCTGGCGGGCTTCCTGTTCGACAGCGAAGAGCACCTGGTGCGCATCGACATGAGCGAGTTCATGGAAAAGCATTCCGTGGCCCGCCTGATCGGCGCGCCCCCGGGCTACGTGGGCTATGAGGAAGGCGGCTACCTGACCGAAGCCGTGCGCCGCAAGCCCTACGCCGTGTTGCTGCTCGACGAGGTGGAGAAAGCGCACCCCGATGTGTTCAACGTGCTCTTGCAGGTGCTCGACGATGGCCGCCTGACTGACGGCCAGGGCCGCACCGTGGACTTCAAGAACACCGTGATCGTCATGACCAGCAACATCGGTTCGCCGGTCATCCAGCAGATGGTGGGCCAGCCCTACGAGGACATCAAGGATGCGGTGACGGACGAGCTGAAGAACTACTTCCGCCCCGAGTTCCTGAACCGCATTGACGAGACCGTGGTGTTCCACCCGCTGGACGCGAAGAACATCGAGTCCATCGCGCGCATCCAGCTCAAGGTACTGGAAGCCCGCCTGGAAAAGATGGAGCTCACGCTGCAGGTGTCCGAGGCCGCCACCGCCGAACTGGCCAAGGTGGGTTTCGACCCGGTGTTCGGCGCACGGCCCCTGAAGCGCGCGATCCAGCAGCGCATCGAGAACCCGCTGTCCAAGCTGCTGCTCGAAGGGCGCTTCCTGCCCAAGGCAGTGATCACGGTGGATGTGGACACGGTGCGCGAACCCGGCGTGTTCCGCTTCGGCGGCACATCGACGACCTGAGCCGGGCCGGCCTCCAGCGACGATCGCCGCGCTGGAGGTTCCGCTCTAAACGGGGCAGGGTGGGGGTCCTATCATCGTTGGCATGACCCACGAGACCCTGCCCATGCATGCCCTTTTTGACGCCCAGTACCAGGCCAGCCGTGCCCAGATGGAGGTGCCGCTGGCCTTGCGCCGTGACCGGCTGCGCCGACTGCGCCGACTGATCGATGGCAACACCAAGGCGCTTTGCGCCGCGGTGGAGGCCGATTTTGGCGTGCGCTCGCGCAATGTCACCGAAGTGGCCGACCTATTCATGCTGCGCAGCCTGATCAGCCACCTGAACACGCACCTGCCGCGCTGGATGAAGCCGATCAAGGTGGCCACGCCGGTTTATCTCAAACCCGCCACCGCCTACATCCAGCGCCAGCCGCTGGGGGTCGTGGGGGTCATCTCCCCCTGGAATTACCCGGTTCAGCTCGCCTTTGCCCCTGCCGCCACGGCGCTGGCCGCGGGCAACCGCGTGATGCTCAAACCCAGTGAGCTGACGCCGTTGACCAGCGAACTGATGGCGGATCTGGTGCATGACGCGTTCGACGAAGAGGAGTTCAGCGTCATCCAGGGCGATGCCGCGCTGGCCGCGCGGTTTGCCACCCTGCCGTTTGACCATCTGTTTTTCACCGGATCCACCGCGATCGGCCGCAAGGTCGCCGCCGAGGCGGCGGCGAACCTCACACCGATGACGCTGGAGCTGGGCGGAAAGTCGCCCTGCATCATCGACAAGACCTGCGACCTGAACGATGCCGCGATCAAGATCGCCCATGGCAAGCTGCTCAATGCCGGCCAGACTTGTATTGCGCCCGACTATGTGCTGCTGCCACGTGGACAGGAGGCGAAGTTTGAAAAGGCTTTTGCCGCTGCGGTCAAGCGCCTGTTCCCCCGCATTGAAGGCAATCCCGACTACACCAGCCTGTTGAATGATCGTTACTTCGAGCGCATGCAGGCCATGCTGGCCGATGCGCAGGCCAAGGGCGCGACGCTGAAGGTCATCGATCCCCAGGGCGCAGCGGCGTCGCCAGCCAACAGCGCCAGCCGCCAGATGGCCCCGGTGCTGGTGTTCGACACGGCGAGCGGCATGCGGGTGATGGAAGAGGAAATCTTCGGTCCGATCCTGCCGGTGCTGTCCTACGGCACGCTGGATGAGGCCATCGGCATCATCAACGCCCGGCCACGGCCACTGGCCTTGTACTGGTTCGGTACCAGCAACTCGGCGCGCGACAAGGTGCTGAACAACACCGTGAGCGGGGGCGTCTCGGTGAATGACACCCTGATGCATATCGCCCACGAGAACCTGCCCTTTGGCGGCGTGGGCGACAGCGGCTGGGGCGCCTACCACGGCCATATCGGCTTCCTGCGCCTGACCCATGAAAAGGGCGTATTGGTCCAGTCGCGCCTGGGTGTGGGCTCGCTGTTCTACCCTCCGTACGGTGTGCGCTTCGAGCAGGTCATCGCCATGCTCAAGCGGGTGCTCTGAAGGCGGATGGTTTGCTCCGCGGCGGATCAAGATCGATCCTGAAAATATAGCAGGATATGACCATTTGACGATGGGTTTTGGCCCATTCAGGTCGAAAAACCGTTGAAAATGCGCTTTTTCACCCGCAGGCGTCAGGTCGCCGGCGACTTGAGGCGCTGTTTCTTCCAGATCGCGCCCCGACGGGTCAGCCCCAGCCAGGCGCCAACCCCCACAATCATTGCGAAGGCTGCAGCAAACCCGGTGCTGTCGGGCTGCGCAAAGTGCATGACATTGCGCAGCCAGGGCACCAGGTTGACCGCGACCAGCAGCAGCAGCACGGCCGCGGCCATGCGAAGCAGCCAGGGGTTGGTCTGCCGGGGTTCGCCCGCCTGGGCGCGGCGCGGGCTGCGGTTGGCCAGCACCAGCAGGAAGACGCCGCATACCAGCGCCATGAACACCACGGCGCGCGCGCTGTCCTCGCCCAGGCCCAGACCTTGGCCGAAGTCCAGGCCCCAGGTTTGCGGCGCGCCCATGAGGCCGGTCAGCACAGCGTAGCCCAGGAGCAGGATGGCCGCCAGCCCGATGCCCTGGACCAGGCCGATCCCCAGGTTGGCCAGCGCGAATGGTGAGGCATCGCGCGCACGCGGCGACCGCGTCATGAGGTCGGCCGCCTCGCGCTCGGCCTCGAAGACGATCGAGCAGGCCGGGTCGATGAGCAGTTCCAGCAGCACGATGTGCACCGGCAGCAGCAGCGCCGGCCAGTGCAGCAGCGCGGGGACCAGCGTCAGCAGGATCACAGGCATGTGCACCGCGAACACGAAGCGCGTGGCGTGGGAGATGTTGTCGTAGATGCGCCGGCCCTGGCGGATGGCGGCGACGATGCTGGCGAAGCTGTCGTCCAGCAGAACCAGCGCCGCAGCCTCGCGTGCGACGTCGGTGCCGCGCTGGCCCATGGCCACGCCGACGTCCGCGGCCTTCAGCGCGGGCGCATCGTTGACGCCGTCGCCGGTCATGGCGACGACTTCGCCGTCCTGCTGCAGCAGTTGGACCAGGCGCAGCTTCTGCTCGGGCTGCAGGCGCGCGCACAGGTCCACCTGGCGCAAGCGGGTGCGCAGGGCGTCGTCGCCCAGCGCAGCGATCTCGGGGCCGGTCAGCACGGCGGGCCGATCGCTCAGGCCGACCTGGCGGGCGATCGCGCTGGCCGTGGCCGGGTGGTCGCCGGTCATCATGATCACGCGCACGCCGGCGGCGCGGCATTCGGCCAGCGCGGCGGGCACGTCGGAGCGCGGCGGGTCCATGAAGGCGACCAGGCCCAGGAAGCTGAAGCTGAAGTCGTGCTGGCTGGCGGGCCAGTTCGCGGACGAACCCGTCGTGACGGCTGCGCCTGCGTTTGCGTCCACGGGGCCCTGCCACGTCCCCCGCGCGACGCCAAGCACACGCAGGCCGCGTTCGGCCATCGCCAGCACCTCGGCGGCGATGGCGTCGCGTTCGGGCTGCGCCAGGTGGCACAGGTCCATCACGGCTTCGGGCGCGCCCTTGGTGGCCAGCAGGTGCTCGTTCGGCCCCTCGCGGGCAAACACCAGCGTCATGGCCAGGATGTCCGGCGAGAGGGCGTAGGCCGTCGCGGGGGTCCAGTCGGCGTGGACATGTTCGGTGCCTTCCAGCCAGTGACGGCCGAACTGCTGGATGGCTTTCTCCATCGGATCGAACGGGTCGGCGGGCGTGGCCAGCAGGGCGAATTCGGTCAGGGCGTGGAAGGGCTCGGGCAGGCCGGTCGCGCCTTCCGGGCTGAAGCTGGCACCGCCAGCCCTTAGCTCGGCCACACGCATGACGTTCTGCGTCAGCGTGCCGGTCTTGTCGGTGGCCAGCACGGTGATGGCGCCCAGCGCCTCGACCGCCGACATGCGCCGCGTCAGCACCTTGTTCTGCGAGATGCGCCAGGCGCCCAGCGCCAGGAACACGGTGAGGATCACCGGAATTTCCTCGGGCAGGATGGCCATGGCCAGCGCAATGCCCGACAGCACGCTGGCCAGCAGGGAATGGCCGTCCCACAGCCAGCCGAGCAGGATCTGCGCGGTGGCCAGCAACAACCCGGCCACGGTGAGCTGCACGATCAGGCGGCGTGACGCCTGCTGCAGGCCCGAGGAGGGTTCCGTAGTGGCGGCCAGCGCCTGGCCGATACGGCCCACGGCCGTGGCGGTGCCGGTGGCGCTGACCCGCGCCAGCCCCACACCCTTGGTGACCACGGTGCTGGCAAACAGATGGGGTGTGCCGTCGCCGCCGGGCGTGGCCGGGGCGCCTGCGGCGGTGGCGTCGGGCGGCGAGGCCACCGTGAGAGGGCCAGAGGTCGCAGGCGGCACGGGCTGATCGGGTTCGGGCGCTGGCAGCTTATCCACGGGCACGGCTTCGCCGGTCAGCAGCGATTCGTCCACGGTCAGCTGGCCTTGCACGAGCAGGGCATCGGCGGCGACCCGGTCGCCTTCGTGCAGCACCAGCAGGTCGCCGCGCACCACGTCGCGACCGGCGATGCGCTGCTCCGCGCCATCGCGAATCACCAGTGCGCGCGGCGCGGAGAGGTCGCGCAGGGATTCCAGCGCGCGCTGCGTCTTGCGCTCCTGCGCCAGCGTGATGCCGATCACCACGAACACAAAGGCCAGCAGCAGCGCGGCTTCGGCGCGGTCGCCCAGCAGCAGGTAGATGCCGCCGGCCACCAGCAGCATCAGGAACATGGGCTCGGTGAACACGCCGCGCACCATGTCCCACAGCGTGCGCGGGGCGCTGCCGGGCAGCAGGTTGGGGCCGTCGCGGGTCAGACGGGCAGCGGCGTCCGCAGCGCCCAAGCCGGCGGGTTGCGCGGCTTCTCCAGGGGGTTGACCGGCCCTGTCTGGCGCAAAGGTATCAGGCATCCAGTCCCGCCGCCCTCAGGCGTTGGCGCAGGCGCACCACTTCCTCGATCAGGTCGGCCGCCAGCGCGGCGATTTCGGGGCCGGCCTCGAACGTGGTTTCAAGGTTGCACAGGCGGCGCGCGCGCACCAGGCTGGCGCTGGCAAAGCGCCACTGTCCCGGCGGCGCGGTGGAGGCGTCCAGAAAGCCGGACTCGACGCGCTCGATGACCCAATCGGGCGGCACGCGGCAGGCACGCGCCAGTTCCTCCAGACTCAGGGCAACTTCTTCGAGCAGGTCACCGGCGAGTGCCTGGTTCACGGTGATGGCAGTGGTGGTGTTCATGGTCCGGCCTCACAGTCCGGCGCGCGGGTCAAAGGGCAGTTCGCGCGCCATGGTTTCATACAGTTCACGGGCTTTGGGCGTGTCAGCCGGCGGCAGCGCGAGTTCGAGTTCGAGGTACATGTCGCCAGCCGGATCGGTGGCGCCGCGGCCGGGGATGCCGTGACCCTTCAGGCGCAGCTTGCGGCCTTTTTTCCAGCCGGCGGGCACGGTGACCTGCACCCGGCTGGTGGGCGTGGGCACCTCGATCTGCGCGCCCAGCGCCGCTTCCCAGGGTGCCAGCGGCAGGCTGGCCGTGACGTCGCGGCCCTGAACCCGGTAGCGGGCGTCGGGCTTGAAAGACACTTCGAGGTACAGGTCGCCCGCCGGACCGCCCGCGTGGCCGGGGCCCCCCTGGCCGCCCAGGCGGATCTGCTGGCCTTCGATCACGCCCTTGGGGATCTTGACGCTGAGCGTTCGGTCTTCGGCCACCACATGGCCGCTATCGTCGAGCCGGGCGCCGCGCAGGCTGATGTTGCGCTCGGCGCCCAGATACGCGTCGAGCAGGTCCAGTTCGATCTTGGCGTGGTGGTCGGTGCCACGCTCGGGTTGCGGCTCGCGGCGGTGGCTTCTGCCGCCGCCTGCACCGGCGCCGGCGTGACGGGCGCGGCCAAAGAGCTGCTCAAAGAAGTCGCTGTAGTCCTCGCCAGGCCCACCACTGCCTGCACCGTCTGAGAACTCGAAGCCTGCGTCCCAGTTGGGTGGCGGGCGGAAGTCACGCTGGCCGGGGGGCTGGTTGCCCAGCGCGTCGTAGGCAATCCGCTTCTCGGGGTCGGACAGCACAGCCTGTGCTTCATTGAGCTCGGCCATCCGGGCTTGTGCGTCGGGCTCCTTGCTCACGTCCGGGTGGTACTTGCGGGCCAGCTTGCGAAAGGCCTTCTTGATTTCGTCGGCGGTGGCGGTCTTTTCCACTCCGAGAATCTTGTAGTAGTCCTTGAATTCCATGACGGTTCCCTGAAGTTGAGCGCGTTCGTGTCCATTCTGGCGCAACCCGTGCGTCGTGACCATGCGCTGTCGCACATCCGACCGGTTTGTGCCAGGGCAAGCGGTAGGATGCTGCCTCTTTGACTCCTTGGTGGTTTGCGTGACCGACTATCCATCTGAACAACCGGTGGCAGGCACCGCGCTGGACATACCCGAAGGTTTTCGCGCGGTCACTGTGGGCGGACCCTTCATGGCCCATACCGGCCCGTTGTATGCGCGCTGGACCGGCGAACGCCTGCAGTTGGGCTTTCGCGTGGAACACCGGCACACCAACCCGCTGAACATCTGCCACGGCGGCATGATGGCCAGCTTTGCCGACATGCTGCTGCCGTGCGCGTCGATGTACCAGGGCAGCGGCGAGCGGCGTTTTCTGCCCACCATCAGCCTGCAGGTGGATTACCTGGGCGCCAGCCCGCTGGGCGCCTGGGTGCAGGGCGAAGGGGACGTGCTGCGCACCACGCGCAACATGCTGTTCGCGCAGGGCCTGGTCACCGCCGACGGCGTGCCGGTGCTACGCGTGAGCGGCATCTTCAAGATGGGCGCGCTGATCGGTGACGGCACGGACCGCGATCCGTTGCGGTTGCGGCGCTGAAGCCGCAGCCTGTCGCGCCAGGCGGACAGGCAGGGGTTCTTACGATTCACCACCAAGGCGCTCGCGCACTACACTGGTGCGCTCCAGGCCCGCGCGCGGGTCGCCTTCGCTCGACGCCACCCAACCACCATGAACAGACCGGACGCCCGTCATCCACCCGTCGCACCGACTGCAATCTCGCGACCTTGGCTGGCACGCCTGCATCCCGGCCTATTCGGCATGGTGCTGGGGATTCTGGGTCTGTCGGGCGCCTGGCAGCGGCTAGGTCACCTGGATGTGGGAGGAGCTGCAGATGTTTCTGCCGTGCTGCTGATCGTGGGCGTCGTGTTGCTGGTGGTGTTGCTCGTGCTGTGGGGCGTCAAGGCGCTGCGCTTCCCCGCTGTGGTTCGCCAGGAGTGGAGCCACCCGGTGCAGGGTGCGCTCCTGGCGTTGCTGCCGGTCAGCACCCTGATGGCGGTGGCGCTGCTAGTGCCGCGTCATCCGGAACTGACGGGGGTGGCGTTCCCGGTGGCGATGCTGGCCTTGGCGTTCCAGGGAACGATGGCCTGGCATGTGGTGGCGGCCTTGTCCACCGGGCAGACCCCGCCTGAACTGGTGACGCCGGCGCTGTACCTGCCCACGGTGCCGGGCGGCTTTGTCGGCGCCATGGCGCTGGATGCGCTGGGTTGGCACGGCTGGGCCACCTTGCTGGTCGGCATGGGGCTGGGCGCGTGGGCGTTGCTGGAAATGCGCATTCTCAACCGCCTGTTTGCCGGCCCCCTGCCACCCGCGTTGCGGCCTACATTGGGCATCGAGATGTCACCGGCAGCGGTGGGCGCACTGGCGACGGTGACCCTTTGGCCAAGCCTGCCGGCCGACGTGCTGATGGTGATGCTGGGCGTGGCCAGCGGCCCGGTGCTGGCGGTGCTGACACGCTGGCGCTATTGGGCGGCGGTGCCGTTCAACGTCGGTTTCTGGTCGTTTTCATTTCCGCTCGCGGCCCTGTCGGGCGCTGCAGTGGAAGCAGTGGGCCATGGCGGCTGGCCCGTGGCGGTGGCGATGAGCGCCGTGGGTATGGCGTCCGCTGTGGTGACTTTTCTGGCGCTCAAGACTGTGGTGTTGACCGCGCGAGGAAAATTGTTGCCACCGGTGTGATCGATGATGCTACTCTAATGATAGCTCATGAAAGCCGCTCGGCGCTGGGAAAGGGCCGAAATTGCTTGTTTTCGGGTGGAACTGGCGCTGGCACGGTGATCTTGAGGCTACCGGCGGAGACCGGCCGGGCATGTGCCGCGCCGGGACTGTGGCGCCCCCCAAAGGGCTGAGGGCGGCGGGCTGAGCGTGGCGCGTCGGTGTAACGCGCCAGCCTACAAGATCAACCGCCCTTTTTCGCGCGCTTGCCGGGGTTCTTCTTGCTGCGGGTGGCGGTGCCACGCTCGAGGCTGCGTTTCTGGCCCTTGCCGGTGGTTGTGGTCTGGCCCGCCACGGGAATGGGGCGAGGGGTGGCTTTGCGGTCGGCTTCGGTTCTGATTTTCTGGGGCATGGTGACTCCTGTCGATAGGGATGAAATAACCCTCAATTAAGCCACAGAGAAAGGGCCCGCCATGGCGGGCCCTTTTTTCGGGTCGAGGGTGGCGCGCCGTTCGGCTCCGGCGGTCATGCCTGTGTCAGGCGAAGGTGTCGCCCATCAGCGTGCTGAACCACTGGCCCATATCCTGGAAGTTGTCGCTGTTCCAGCCGGTCGAAGCCCCTGAACTGGCTGCCACCGGGGCCATGGCCAAGGTCGCCGGGTTGTA
>NZ_JAKJEW010000034.1:20348-25097 GCF_022705245.1 Candidatus Skiveiella danica
CCGCCGTCAACCACGACGCCTGGGTCATCGTGATGGTGGAGAAGCAGGCCGAGTTGGTCACCGGCGCCGGGTCGGGCGAACCGCCGGACAGGATGCGGCTGATCGCGTCAGCGCATACTTTGGCTTCCTGGTTGGCGATATGGCCGGCCTTGGGCTGGGTGGTGGCGCTGGAGTCGCCAATGATGTGGACCTTGCTGGCGCCGGAGACCGTGCTGGCGTAGCTCAGCACGTTGACCCCGGCAAAGCGGCCTTCGGTGGCGTTGTTCAGGCCGGCCGTCGCCACCAGGGATCCGGCGCGCTGACGCGGAATCATGTTGATGACGTCGCCGCGGATCGTTCCGGCCGTGGTGAAGAGCGACATGCTGGCCGGGTCCACACTGGTGACCTCGGCATTGGCGTGGTATTCGATCACGTTGCCGTGCAACCCCATGAAGGCATTCGTGAAGTTATCCACCTCGGTCACGATGCCCGGATTGGCGTCGAGCACGATCAGCTTTGAGCCTGGTTTCTTGGCCTTGAGCCAGTCCGCGATCAGGCAGGCGCGCTCGTACGGTCCGGGCGGGCAGCGGTACGGCGTCTTGGGGATGGTCAGCACGACCACGCCCTTGCTTGGCAAGGCCTTCAGCTGATTGGCCAGCAAGGTGGTTTGCGGACCGGCTTGCCAGGCGTGGGGCATCTTGTCGGAGGAGCCCAAGCCAGGCACGGTGTCGAAGCTGATGCCGGGCGCCATGACGATGCGGTCGGCGGTGAGCACGGTCTTGTTGGCCAGGGTGACCTTGCCGGCCACCGGGTCGATGGCGACGACCTCGCCGAACACGGTGGTGATGCCGTACTTGCTGCGCAAGGTGTCATAGTTGTAGGACAGGCTGCTCAGGCTTCGCTGGCCGCTGAGCACCAGGCTGCTCATGATGTTGGAGGTGTAGGTCGGCATGCGTTCGACCAGCGTCACACTGATCGCGTCGCCCCACAGGCGCAGGTATTTGGCGACCGTGGCGCCGCCCATGCCGCCACCGATCACGATGACGCGTGACTTGACGGCAGCGCTTGCGGCGGTGGTCGTGGTTGTCGTTGTTGTGGTGGTAGTGCGGCGATCCGATGAAGCGAGGTCGAGTACGGGGTCGCTTTCGCCGCCGCCACAGGCGGATAGGGTGGCGCCGACGGCACTGGCGAGCGCCGAGCCGAGAAAGAATCTTCTGTCCATGGTGTTGCTCCGAATAGGGTGTTGTTGTTTGTCGGGCAGGCTCAACGCTGGGTCGAAAGCCACTTGTCGAGGGCGACCATCTGGGCGTCGGTGTAACCCAGGGCATGCTTGGTCATGAGACCGTCACCTTCCTTGCCGGCCTGGAATTCCTTGAGCTTCTTGTAGATCTCACCGACCGACTTTCCGTTGATGGCGTCGAAGCCACCTTTGCCATTCGTGCCGTGGCACTGGAAGCAGTTGGACGCCAAAAGGCGCCCGGGCTGGCCGACCTGGGCATGCACGCTTGCGCTGGCCGCGATGGCAGCCAGGGCGAACGGGACCAGGACATGGAATCTCTTTTTCACTTTCTTCTCCTTTTCATGGGGTATCGGGTAGGGTTCACAGCTGCGGTTAAATGTATGCGTCCATGCTGAACCCAAGATGAACGCAGGCTGTTCTCAGGCGTGACGGATGTAACGATGTGTTGACCGCTATCCCCGCTCAAGGCGTCGTCGTCCTTGCAGCGCCGCCTCACACCGGTGAACAATGGGTTACAGCTGCCTGTCACCCGAACGGGCATACCCTTCCAGGTACAGTTCCTTTGGCCGCTATCTGCGTCGGGCGGTTGGACCGCAACTGTTCAGGGGTCTTCAATAACCGTGCATGCGGTTTTGTTTGCCGATTGGACCGGCTCCGCGCTACAAGAGGGAGCTTATGAAAAAGGGACCATCCGGCGACCCGCCAGTGCTGGGAAATGTCTGATTCAGATCCGAAAGGCGCTCGGCGGCTGGCCCATCGCCGCCTTGAACATGGCGGTGAAGGCACTGTCGCTGGCATAGCCGCTGGCGGCCGCCACCTGGCTGATCGGCAGGCCCCGCGCGAGCAGGGGCAGGGCGTGCGCCAGCACCACCTGCTGGCGCCATTGCGGGTAGCTCATGCCGAGCTCTTCGCGGAACAGGCGGGCCATGGTGCGTTCGCTGGCGCCGGTATCGCGCGCCCAATCTGCCAACGTGGAGCGCGTGGTTGGCGCATGCAGCATGGCTTCGCACAGGGTGCGCAGGCGCTTGTCACCGCTGACCGGGTCTGGCAGCGGCACCCCGAGCGCCTGGGTGTCGGCGTGCTCGATCTCTTCGAGCAGCAGTGCCGTGACGGCCTGCTCGCGTGTGGGCCTCGCCGCCGGGCCGTTGTGCGCGGGCGGCGCGGCTGGAAAAGCCGGCTGCCGGCTGTCCATGGCGCCGATCAGCTCTCGCAGCAGCGGACTGACCCGGATCACCCGGCTGGCGGTCCAGCCGAACGGGACGGCGCTGGCACAGACATAGAGCGTCCGCAGCTGCGCCGCCTCGATCACAGTGACCGAGTGCAGAGCGTGCGGAGGCACCCAGACCGCCCGCGAGGGCGGAACCATACAAGTGATCGGGTGCGGCGCAGAGCATGTCACCTGCATCGTGCCGGTCTCGCAGTAGGTGAGCTGGCCCCAGGCATGGCAGTGCGGCTCCAGATGAGCGTCGGCCGGCAGGCTGCGCGAGCGCACCCGCACCGGACGCTCCGGCGACGGCGTGAACGCGTCCGTGTCCCCGAAGGGGGTGGTCTTGAGTCGCGGGAGGACAGGCGGCATGGCGGTTTGGCGGATTTTCGCTAAAGATTGGCAGTTTAGCGATTAGCCGTAGCGTCAGGCCGCATTAGCATCGCCCGATGAGCCCGTCCGCCACCCTTTCTGCCGCCAGTTCAGTTGTCCGAGAGGTGCCCTTGCGCCAGGATGCCACCGTCATCGGTCTCGTCGGTCTGGCGCACGCCAGCTCGCATTTCGGGCACCTGCTGCTGCCGTTGCTGTTTCCAGTCTTCATGAAGGAGTTCGGTTTAAGCTTCGCTGAGCTGGGTTTCCTGATGACCGTGTTTTTCGTGGTTTCCGGCACCGGACAGGCGACGGCCGGCTTCGTCGTGGACCGGATCGGGGCGCGTCCGGCGCTGTTCGGCGCCTTCGGCTTTTTCATCGCAGCCTGTCTCGTCGGGGCGAACGCCAACGGGTACGCGTCCCTGATGGTCGTGGCCGTGCTGGCCGGGTTGGGCAACTGCACCTTCCATCCGGTGGATTTCACCATCCTGAACCAGAGAGTCTCGGCGCCACGCCTGGGGCACGCCTTTAGCGCCCATGGGCTGACCGGCAACCTGGGCTGGGCGCTGGCGCCGGTCTTCTTTGCCGGGATCACCGCGCTGGCCGGCTGGCGCGCCGCCTACCTGGGCGCCGCCTTGATGTATGCGCTGATCCTGGTGGTCCTGGTATTCAACCGAGGGCAGTTGCGCACGGAGGTCGTTGCCCGACATGTGGACGCGACGCCTGCCAAAGACATGGCGTTCATGAAGCTGCCGGTGGTCTGGTGGTGTTTCGGCTTTTTTCTGCTGTCCACCATGACGCTGGCGGTGGTGCAGAGTTTTTCGGTGTCCATCCTGAAGGCCCTGCATGGGGTGAGTTTTGAGGCTGCGACCATGACCTTGACTGCCTACATGCTCTGCGGTGCGTTCGGCATGTTCGTGGGTGGCTTCGTAGCTGCCAAACTGCCACGCCACAGTGATCGTGTGGTGGCGGTGTGCATGACGGCGGCGGCCTTCTGCCTGGCGCTATGTGCCACCGGCATGTTCGGAGCCACCGGTACCATGGTGGTCCTGGCCGCCACCGGGCTGGCCGTCGGCATCGGCGGGCCGAGCCGGGACATGATGATCAAGAAAGCCACGCCCAAGGGAGCGACCGGCCGGGTCTACGGCATGGTGTATTCGGGGCTGGACGTGGGTTTTGCCATTTCACCGCTGATCTTTGGCGTGTTCATGGATCGGGGCTGGTACGCCGCGACGCTGGCAGGCGCGGCACTGGTGCTGCTCTTGAGTGTCGGCGCGGCGCTGGGGGTGGGCCGACGGACCGTCGCGGCCTGACATCCACCGGCACGGCGGCACAATGGGCGCATGACAGAAAAACTGGCCGGCCATTTACTGGTCGAATCTCTCGTTGCCCAAGGTGTTACCCATGCGTTCGGCGTGCCGGGTGAAAGCTATCTGGCCGTGCTTGATGGCTTTCATGTACACGCGGAACGGATCCGTTTTGTCACCTGTCGCCAGGAGGGCGGCGCGGCCTTCATGGCCGAGGCGCAGGGCAAGCTGACGGGGCGCCCCGGTGTTTGTTTCGTGACGCGGGGCCCTGGGGCCACGAATGCTTCCATTGGCGTGCACACCGCGTTCCAGGATTCAACGCCGATGGTGCTCTTCGTCGGCGATGTGGCCAGCGACACTCGGGATCGGGAGGCCTTTCAGGAGGTCGATTTCTGCAGCTTCTTCGGTCCCAGCACCAAGGGTATGGCCAAGCGGGTCGAGCGCATCGACGACCCGCGCCGGATCCCCGAGTACGTGGCGCGCGCCTTCGCGACGGCCATGAACGGGCGACCCGGCCCGGTCGTGCTGGTGTTGCCGGAAGACATGCTGACGCAGGCAGTTGATGCGATGGCGCTGCCGCTGCCGCGGGTCGAGCCGGTCGAAACCTGGAGTGACCCAGGATCGCTACGGGCTTTGCGGGAACTGCTGCT
>NZ_JAKJEW010000034.1:25106-40819 GCF_022705245.1 Candidatus Skiveiella danica
GCTGCCGCTGCCGCGGGTCGAGCCGGTCGAAACCTGGAGTGACCCAGGATCGCTACGGGCTTTGCGGGAACTGCTGCTGAAGTCCGAGCGCCCGTTCGTCATTGCCGGCGGCGGCGGGTGGACGCCGCAGGCCGCGCAGGCACTGCAGCGCTTTGCCGAGAACTGGCAACTACCTGTGGGAAATGCCTTCAGATTTCAGGATACCTTTGACAACCTTCACCCGCTGTATGCAGGCGATGTGGGCATCGGGATCAATCCGAAGCTGGCGGCGCGCATCAAAGCGAGCGATCTGATCGTGGCGATTGGCCCGCGCCTGGGCGAGATGACCACCAGTGGCTACACCCTGCTGGAGCCGCCGCGGCCCCGGCAGAAGCTGGTGCACATCCATTCCAGCGCCGAGGAGTTGAACCGTGTCTACCAGGCGGACCTTGCCATCTGCGCCACCATGAACGCCGCGGCGCGTAGCCTGGAAGTGCTCGCCGCGCCGCCCACACTGACTTGGTCCTACTGGACCACTGCCGCGCACGGCGACTACGAAGCCAATCTGACGCCGCAAGACCTGCCAGGCGACATTGACATGGCCGCGATGGTGGCGACGCTGCAAAGGATTCTGCCCGCCGATGCCGTCCTGACCAACGGCGCTGGCAACTTTGCCAGCTGGATGCACCGGTTCTACCGTTATCCAGGGCTGACCAAAGGACACAAGACACAGTTGGCCTGCACCAACGGTGCCATGGGCTACGGTGTGCCAGCCGGAATTGCCGCCAACCTGCTGACCGGACGTACCGCCTTCACGATTACCGGTGACGGCGATTTCCTGATGAACGGCCAAGAGCTGGCCACGGCGGTCCAGCACGGGGGCAAGAGCATCGTCGTGTTGCTGAACAACGGTATGTACGGCACCATCCGCATGCATCAGGAGCGCGAATACCCGGCGCGCGTGAGCGGCTCGGCGCTGCGCAATCCGGACTTTGCTGCTTTGGCACTGGCCTATGGCTACGTGGGTGTCCGCATCACGCGCACCGAGGAGTTCGAGCCGGAACTTCTGGCTGCGCTGGCACGCGGACAGGGCACCTTGATCGAGGTGATACTGGATCCCGAAGTCATTACGACCCGCGCGACTTTGGCAGCGATCGGCGAAGCGGCTCGCATCAACAAAAAAAGCTGAATACGACCACCGGACGCTGGGGATAAGGCTTCTGGACGTTTAATTCTCATGAGAGCCGCCATGAAAAAAGGCCCGAATGACGGGCCTTCTTCATGGCGGCACCGGCACGAGCCGGTCCCTCTGGCATCACTTGAGATGCGCGCTGATCATCTTGGTCATTTCGAACATTGAAGCCTGGGCCTTCTTGAAGATTTCCTTCAGCTTGGCGTCGGCATTGATCATGCGCTTGTTCGCCGCGTCTTGCAGTTTGTTCTTCTTGATGTATTCCCAGATCTTCTTGGTGACTTCGGTCCGGGGATACGGGCCTTTGCCGATGATCGCTGCCAACGCGTCGCTCGGCGTCATGGCTTTCATGAATGCAGCGTTCGGTGTGCGCTTGGCAGCTGCCTTCTTGGCAGGAGCTTTCTTGGCCGGTGCGGCAGCCTTCTTGGCCGGCGCCTTGGCGGCTACTTTTTTTGCCGGAGCTGCGGCCTTCTTGGCCGGAGCGGCTTTCTTGGCGGCGGGAGCGGCTTTCTTGGCCGGAGCGGCCTTCTTCGCAGGGGCTTTCTTCGCAGTTGCCATGATGGTTTGTCCTCTTCTGGTAGTGGGTGAAGTACCAGTGAAAACTGCTTCTCAACTGGCATTGCGGATGCTACTGGAGAAAGTACGTGAATCCAAGGGGAAAAAGCCCTTTTTCTCTCTGAAATGTTGCGGATTCGCCTATGAGTGTGCTCTTTCCGTTGAACGTGATGGGCCATCGGCTTGCCGGCTTGCCGGCGAAGCGCCGCGGGTTAGGGGCGGGGCCAATGCTTGAGCCGGTCACGGTGCCACGAAACTTCGGTATTCTTGCCAGTCTGGATCTCAAACACTTTGATGGAGTTACCGAGCATGAATGCCCCCACCCGGCCCGTTTTTGCGACCTGCGATCTGTGCGATGCGTTTGAGAACGACACGACCGGCAGCTTCCGCGTGCTTTCGCCGGTCTTCAACGACTACGGTGCGATCGGGAAGTTCTGTGGCCCGGTCGTGACGTTGCGTTGCCTGGAAGACAACTCGCGGGTACGTGAGGCCGTCAATTCGCCGGGGTTCCTGGAGACGCCGCAGGGCTGTGTCGGTCGGGTGCTTGTGATCGATGGCGCCGGCTCGGTGCGTCGCGCACTGGTGGGTGGCAATCTCGCCGCGGCGGCCGCCAGGAACGGGTGGGCTGGTATCGTGGTCGACGGCGCGGTTCGTGACCTGACGGAGTTGCGCGAGGCGCAGGTGGGCATCAGGGCGTTGGCGTTGGTGCCGATGCGCACGGCCAAGCGGGATGAGGGACAGGCTGACATTGCGGTGCAGATCCAGGGGACATGGGTGCGTCCTGGTGACTGGCTCTACGCCGATGAAGATGGAATCGTGGTCGCAGCACAGGCGCTGCACAACTGAACCTGGAACGGTGGCCTCAGTGGGGAACCCTGCGGGGCAGTGTGGCCAGCAACACGCCGGCCAGCGCAATCGCAAGTGCCATGAATTGCACCTTGTCCAGGGACTCGCCCAGCACCAGAACGCCCACCAGGGCCGCACTGATGGGCAACAGAACGGTGAACACACCGCCTTGTGCGGCCGGCACCACCTTCAAACCGGTCATCCACAGCCAGACGGTCCAGACGCAGGCTGCCAGCGCATAGAAGACCAGCAGCAGCCACATGGGCGCCGGCACGGAGCCGAAGTCAAATTGAAGGGCGACATAAACCCCCATCGGCGTGGACAGGGCGAATCCCCACAGGTTGATCAGTGAGGTGATGCGTTTCGGCCCCATGGCCTGGGTCAGGCGCTTGCCAATGACGGAGTACGCCGCTTCGCACAGGACGGCGCCAAACAACAGGAGAACGCCCAGTGCGGTTTGGAAATCGGTGAGGCGCGGTGCGCTTGATGCAACCATCCCGTTGTGGACCGTTGTGCCCGACAGCGCCAGCAGGGCGATACCGCATCCACCCATGCCGATGGAAACCCAGATTCGCCATCCAATCCGCTCGCCCAGAAAAGACCAACTCATCAGCGCGACCACGGCCGGGATCGATGCCATGATGACTCCGGCATAAACGGCGCTTGTCAGGCTGACGCCGTACATCATGCAGAGGGTGAACAGGAAATTGCCGAACAGGGACTCCAGAAATAGGAGGCGTTTCGTTTGAGGCGTGAGCGCGGGTTCGCTCGGGGGCTTCTTCAGCCATCGCACCATGGCCATGGCCCCAATGCCGAATCGCATCCAGGCTAGCAGGAAGACCGGAATCACCGCTGCGAGTGGTTTGGAAAATGCGACATAACTGCCGACAAGCGACATGCTCAGGGCGAGGCAGGCGTAGGCAACGAGTCGGCGGGGCTGATCCGGTTTCACTAGACTGGTGTGACTCTTGAAAAGGATTCCATCATGCCCGAAGCGCCTTCAACGACCCAGCGCCACGTGTTCGTCTACGGCACCTTGCGCTGTGGCGACGACAACGACATCACACGGCTGAAACCCGAACCGGTCTTCGTGGGCTCAGCCGTCATTACGGGCACGCTGTACGACCTTGGCGCCTATCCCGGAATTCGGCTGGACGGGGAGGGTCTTGTTCAGGGGGAGGTGTATGCCATTGCGCCGGAACTGGAAGTGCAGCTCGATGAAATTGAGGAGCTCTATCCCCAGCAGCGGGACGAATATTTCAAGCGAATCGTCCCCGTGGCGGTGCAGGGGCGCACGTTTGCGTGCATCGTGTACGAAATCAATCCCAAGTACGTGGTCGGGCGCGCCATCCTTCCAGGCGGTGACTGGGCGCGAGAGCGCAGGCTGAAATAAGACAAAGAAGATTGTCATGTTGTGGAATGTGATGTTGCGTTTTGAAAATGACGGATGCTGCGGTGCGGAAAAATTTCTTGATATGAGAAAGCTGTTTTCATATTGAGAAATGAATGAGGTAACTTATTGATTTTCAAAGGAATAGATTGAGTCTTCTATAAGACATAAGAGCGCGCAGAAGTCTTATAGAAGAGTTAAAGTACTGCTATCGGCACCCGTCTTGCATTGCTGACGCGTCCATCTTGTTTTCAACTCAACTTTGGAGGTTTCCATGTCCAACAAATCCGCGCAACCCACCCGCGCCGAACAGATCGCCGCCTTGGAAAAGGATTGGGCGACCAACCCGCGCTGGAAGGGCGTGAAGCGCGGCTACAGCGCCGCCGATGTGGTTCGACTGCGCGGCAGCATGCAGCCCGAGTACACGCTGGCCAAGAGTGGTGCAGAGAAGCTCTGGGCCAAGGTCAACGGCGGTGCCAAGAAGGGCTATGTCAATGCGTTCGGTGCCATTACTGCAGGCCAGGCCATGCAGCAGGCCAAGGCTGGCCTTGAAGCGGTGTATCTGTCGGGATGGCAGGTCGCAGCCGACGGCAACACCAGCGAAACGATGTATCCCGACCAGTCCCTCTATGCCTACGACTCGGTGCCGACGATGGTCCGCCGTATCAACAATACGTTCAAGCGCGCCGATGAAATTCAGTGGAGCCGCGGCATCGAGCCCGGTTCGCCCGAATTCATTGATTACTTTCTGCCGATCGTGGCTGACGCCGAGGCCGGCTTTGGTGGCGTTCTGAACGCTTTCGAACTGATGAAGAACATGATTGCGGCTGGAGCTGCCGGCGTGCACTTCGAGGACCAGTTGGCCGCTGTGAAGAAGTGCGGTCACATGGGTGGCAAGGTGCTGGTTCCCACGCAAGAGGCCTGCGAGAAACTGATTGCCGCGCGCTTTGCCGCCGACGTGATGGGCGTTTCGACCATCGTGCTGGCCCGCACCGACGCCGAAGCCGCCAACCTGATCACAAGCGATCACGACGCCAACGACAAGCCTTTCCTGACCGGCGAGCGCACGCAAGAGGGCTTCTACCGTGTCAAGAACGGCCTTGAGCAGTCCATCAGCCGCGGCGTGGCCTACGCGCCGTACGCCGATCTGGTGTGGTGCGAAACCGGTGTGCCCGATATCGGCTTTGCCCGTGAATTCGCGCAAGCCGTGCACGCGGCCTGCCCCGGCAAACTCCTTTCGTACAACTGCTCGCCATCCTTCAACTGGAAGAAGAACCTCAACGACAAGCAGATCGCGTCCTTCCAGGAAGACCTGTCTGCGCTGGGCTACAAGTATCAGTTCATCACGCTGGCCGGCATCCACATCAACTGGTTCAATACCTTCCAGTTCGCCCACGCCTATGCCCGGGGCGAAGGCATGAAGCACTACACCGAAATGGTGCAGGAGCCCGAGTTCGCAGCTCGGGACAGGGGTTACACCTTCGTTTCGCACCAGCAGGAAGTGGGCGCGGGCTACTTCGACGACGTGACGACCGTGATCCAGGGCGGTTCTTCCTCGGTGAAGGCCCTGTCGGGATCAACCGAAGAAGAGCAGTTCCACTGAACGCAGCCCTTGCGCTGCAGGGGCCGTGCTTCCGCGAGGGAGCCGGCCTTTCTTCTGCATCAGCGGCGGAGCGAATCTGCGGTTAAAATCGAGGAACATCCTCTGACAAGAGCGAGAAAGGCAATCTGGTTATGGCACCGCGAACTACATCGGCATCATTCACAAGCGAATAAGGCCGTAGTCCGCGCGCCTTGGGCGCAGGCAGCTACCAGATTTCATGAAAGCGCGGGCATGTCCGCGCTTTTTCTTTTCTCGATTTCCTTCTTTTTATTGCAAACCATGATTCAAGTTTCGCTTCCGGATGGCTCTCAACGTGAATTTCCTGGCCCTGTGACGGTGGCTGAAGTTGCCGGCTCCATTGGTGCCGGCCTGGCCAAAGCCGCATTGGCCGGGCGGGTCAATGGCAAGGTGGTTGATACCAGTTTTCGGTTGGAGGACAACAGTGCGCTGTCCATCATTACCGCCAAGGACTCCGAGGGGCTGGAAGTCATTCGCCATTCGACGGCACACCTGTTGGCTTATGCCGTGAAGGAACTGTTCCCGGAGGCTCAGGTGACCATTGGACCGGTGATTGAAAACGGCTTCTTTTATGACTTCTCATACAAACGGCCCTTTACACCGGAAGATCTGGTCTCCATTGAAAAGAAGATGGCAGCGCTGGCTGTATTGGATGAGCCCGTCACCCGGCGGGTACTTCCGCGTGACGAAGCCGTGGCGCATTTCAAAATGCTGGGCGAGCACTACAAGGCCGAGATCATCGAGAGCATCCCCGCCGACCAGGATGTTTCACTCTACCGCGAAGGCAAATTCGAGGACCTGTGCCGTGGGCCGCACGTGCCCAGCACTGGCAAGCTGAGGCACTTCAAGCTGATGAAGGTGGCGGGCGCCTATTGGCGCGGGGACCACAGGAACGAAATGCTGCAGCGGATTTACGGCACTGCCTGGGCCACGAAGGAAGAGTTGCAGCAGTACCTGACCATGCTGGAAGAAGCGGAAAAGCGCGATCACCGCAAGTTGGGCCGGGAATTGGATCTGTTCCATATTGACGACCACTCGCCCGGCACCGTTTTCTGGCACCCCAAGGGCTGGACGGTCTGGCAGGAGGTTGAGCAATACATGCGCCGGGTCTACCGAGAAAACGGCTACCAGGAGGTCAAGGGCCCCCAAATTCTCGATGCTTCACTTTGGGAAAAGACCGGCCACTGGGACAAATACCGCGAAAACATGTTCACGACCGAGTCGGAGAAGCGTGACTATGCGCTCAAGCCGATGAACTGTCCGGGGCACATTCTGATATACAAGCAGGGTATCAAGAGTTACCGCGACCTGCCTTTGCGTTTTGGCGAGTTTGGCAACTGCCATCGCAACGAGCCATCTGGTGGACTGCACGGCATCATGCGAGTGCGCGCTTTCACCCAGGACGATGGCCACATCTTTTGCACCGAAGACCAGATCCAGGCGGAATGTGTCACATTCACCACGCTGTTGCAAAAGGTGTACCGGGACTTTGGATTTACCGAGATCATTTACAAGTTGGCAACGCGCCCGGACAAGCGCATCGGAACCGAAGAAAGCTGGGACAAAGCCGAACAGGCACTGGCTGCCGGTCTGAAGGCATCGGGCTGCGAATTCGAACTGTCGCCAGGCGAGGGTGCGTTCTACGGACCGAAGATTGAATACACCCTGAAAGACGCCCTTGGCCGCCAGTGGCAGTGTGGCACGATGCAGGTCGACCCGAACATGCCCGAACGACTCGACGCCGAATTCGTGGGTGAAGATGGCGCTCGGCACCGTCCCATCATGCTGCATCGGGCCATTGTTGGCAGTTTGGAGCGCTTCATCGGTATTCTGATTGAGCAGCATTCCGGTGCGTTGCCTGCATGGCTTGCGCCCGTGCAGGTGTCTGTTCTGAATATCACCGATGCGCAATCCGACTACTGTCGCGAAATAGTCAAAATGCTGAGAAATCAAGGGCTTAGAGCGGATATCGATCTGCGAAACGAGAAAATTACGTATAAAATACGTGAGCATTCGTTGCAAAAGCTGCCGTACATCCTTGTCGTTGGCGACAAGGAGAAATCAGCTGGGGCTGTGGCCGTTCGCGCCCGGGGGAACAAAGACCTCGGTGTCATGTCGATCGATGCGTTCATGCAACTGATCGCATCAGACATTGCGTCTAAAGTCTGATATTTTTGTTGAGACAGGCTCTGGGTAGTATGTCTCCGATGTTTTTCGCTACAATTTGAGTAGCATTTATGAAGGATTTGAGTCATCGCTACTGAATTTCGTGATCGCCGCCACCGTGAAGAGCGTAAGCATCGCTTGAACCGGGAAATCATGGCGCCTGAAGTCCGCTTGTCGGGTCCGGAAAATGAGCCGTTGGGCATCGTGAGTCTCATGGAGGCCTTGCGCATGGCCGGGGAACTTGATGTTGATCTGGTCGAGATTTCTGCTGTGGCAAATCCGCCGGTCTGCCGTTTGATGGATTACGGCAAGTTCAAGTACCAGGAGCAAAAGCGGGCAGCTGAGGCGAAAGCCAAGCAGACGGTCATCGAGATCAAGGAAGTCAAGTTCCGACCTGGTACCGACGATGGCGACTACAACATCAAGATGCGCAATATCAAGCGCTTTCTTGCTGAAGGCGACAAGTGCAAGATCACGTTGCGGTTCCGTGGACGTGAGATCACGCACCAGGAGTTGGGGATGGCCTTGCTGAATCGCATTCGAGATGAGTTGGCTGACCTGATCATTGTCGAGCAATATCCGAAGCTCGAAGGTCGGCAGATGATCATGATGATCGCGCCAGGTAAGCGCAAGGCTGCGGCGAAACCCGCTGCGGAAGTTGCGCCAGCGCCATCGATTTGATTTTCAGGGCGACGCCTCGGTGTCGCCTTGAGTCAGCGGCAGGCATGAGCGCCTGCTGTCTGGTCGGGGAATTCAGGTTTCCCGGCGAACGCAGGGGGTTACCGCCTGCACAAGTGGCTCGGGGCCAACAAGGCTGCAAATCGTTTGCAGACGCCTCACGAGCACAAGAAATAGGAGCATTTACATGCCCAAAATGAAGACCAAAAGCAGCGCGAAAAAGCGCTTCCGTGTTCGTCCGGGTGGTACCGTCAAGCGCGGTCAAGCCTTCAAACGTCACATTCTGACCAAGAAGACCACCAAGAATAAACGCCATTTGCGCGGTGCCGTTACGGTTCATGAAACCAACATGGTTTCCATGGCCCAGATGTTACCCGGCCGCGGCATTTAATTAACGACGAACAAGGAGTAATCACATGCCTCGCGTCAAACGTGGTGTAACGGCTCGCGCCCGCCAATATGCCTACCGTGACCGCCGTACCAAGAAACGTGTCTTCCGCCAGTTGTGGATCGCCCGTATCAATGCAGCTGCACGTCAGTGTGGCATGACCTACAGCCAGTTCGCCAACGGGTTGAAGAAGGTCAACATTGAAATCGATCGCAAAGTTCTGAGTGACATCGCCATTCACGACATGGCAGCGTTTGCAGGAATTGTCGAGCAGGTCAAAGCCAAACTGGCTGCTTGATACAGCCGCCCAAAGAACGGGGTCAGATCCTGAGTTCGGTCTGATGCATGGAGTGCATCAGCTTTGGACTAGGGGGCTGGCCCCAATTTCATGGGTTGGGCCATCTGCTGGTCCCGGCCCGCTTCAAGTCATAAGAAACTATGAACGATCTGGACGCCCTGGTTGACAGTGCCCGCTCAAGCTTTGAGGCGGCTACGACACCTTCAGAACTGGAAAATGCGAAGGCCAGGTTTCTGGGCAAGTCCGGACGCCTGACCGAAATGATGAAGGGACTGTCGGCGTTGGGTGTCGAAGATAAGAAGATCCGGGGTGCTGCGATCAACCAAGCCAAGCAAGCCATTGAGGGGGCGCTCGGGGCGCGCCGCATGGCCCTTGCGGACCTTGAGCTTCAGTCGCAGTTGAAGGCCGAGGCTCTGGATGTCACGCTGCCTGGGCGCCGCCGAGGACAAGGCGGTTTGCACCCCGTGTCGCTGACCATGGAGCGTATCGAACTGATCTTTGGATCGATGGGATTCGAAGTGGCCCAGGGGCCAGAAATCGAGGCTGACTGGTTCAATTTCACCGCGCTGAATACGCCAGAGGATCATCCGGCGCGATCCATGCACGATACGTTCTACGTTGAGGGCGGAACACCCGGTGCCCCGAATCTGCTGCGCACACATACCAGTCCGGTGCAAATTCGCCATGCGCTCCAGCACGTCAAACGGCACAAGGCAAAGACGGATGCCGGCCAGTCGATGCCGGAGATTCGGGTCATTGCGCCTGGTCGCACCTATCGTGTGGACAGTGACGCCACGCACTCTCCCATGTTTCATCAGTGCGAAGGTTTATGGATTGGGGAGCAGGTAAGTTTCAAGGACCTCAAGGTCGTTTTTACTGATTTCTGTCGAACCTTCTTCGAATCCGAGGACTTGGTCTTGCGTTTTCGACCGAGTTTCTTTCCGTTCACAGAGCCGAGCGCCGAGATCGATATTCAGTTTCCTTCTGGCCCGCTCGCCGGACGCTGGCTTGAAGTGGCTGGCTCCGGGCAGGTGCATCCGAACGTCGTGAGGGCCATGGGGCTGGACCCTGAACGTTTCATTGGCTTCGCATTTGGAATGGGGCTGGATCGTTTCACTATGCTGCGCTATGGTGTGAACGATCTGCGCCTGTTCTTTGATGGCGACATCCGATTCCTCAGTCAATTTCAATAAGTTCCTCTGAGTACGCCAGCGGCCGGGCCCCAGCGTACCGAGAGCTGTTCTTTGCCAATCTAGGTTAGACCATGCAATTCCCTGAGTCCTGGCTGCGCGAATTTTGCAATCCCACGCTCTCCACACAACAGTTGGCCGAAACACTGACCATGGCCGGACTGGAAGTTGAGGCGCTCGATCCGGTGGCACCTCCGTTCAGCGGCGTTGTTGTGGGGGAGATCAAGTCTCTTGAGCAGCACCCCAATGCCGACCGTTTGCGTGTCTGCCAGGTTGATGTCGGTCATAAGCGGTTGTTGAACATCGTTTGCGGTGCTCCAAACGCGCGCGCGGGCATCAGGGTTCCGTGCGCCTTGGTCGGCGCAAGCCTTCCACCGGGAGTGGATGGAAAGCCATTCTTGATAAAGACCGGGAAGCTGCGCGGCGTCGAGAGTCAGGGGATGCTGTGCTCGTCGCGGGAACTTCACCTCTCCGATGATCATGGCGGACTGCTTGAACTTCCCGGTGACGCGCCGCTTGGACAGGACATTCGTCGGTTTCTAAACCTGGATGACACACTTTTCACGTTGAAGCTCACCCCGAATCTGGCGCATTGCCTGAGCGTCTTTGGCGTCGCGCGCGAGCTCTCCGCACTGACGGGAGCGCCATTGATCACGCCGGCATTCGTCTCTGCTACCGTATCCCACGACGAGAAACTGCCCGTGAGGATCGTCGCTTCCGACCTCTGCGGACGGTTCACTGGCCGGATTATTCGTAATGTGAACCCAAAGGCGGTCACGCCGCCCTGGATGGTCGAACGCCTCGCCCGATGCGGGCAACGTAGCGTGGCACCGCTTGTGGATATTTCCAATTATGTGATGTTCGAACTGGGCCGACCATCGCACATATTCGATCTTGAGAAGCTTCATGGTGGCCTGACCGTTCGATGGGGGAGCACGGGCGAGCAACTGAAGCTGCTCAATGGAACCACGGTGACCGTGGATAGGGCGGTGGGGGTGATCGCGGATGATGCGCAAGTTGAGTCGCTGGCTGGGATCATGGGTGGTGATTCCACGGCCGTTTCGGACGAGACACGCCACATTTATGTCGAAGCGGCCTTCTGGTGGCCGCAGGCCATCGCCGGCCGCTCCCGTCGTTTCAACTTTTCGACGGACGCTGGCCATCGATTCGAACGAGGTGTCGATCCGGGGCTGACGGTGGAACATGTTGAACGAATTACGGAGTTGGTTGTGGCCATCTGTGGCGGTGAGCCCGGGCCGATGGACGACCAGGCGCCGAATGTGCCGCAGCGTCAGCCGGTGACGCTACGCGTGGCCCGAGCGAGCAAGGTCATCGGTATGCCGCTGACTCAGCGTCAATGTGCCTCCGCTTTAAGGGGTTTGGGCCTGGAGGTGAGCGAAGGCGATGGAACCGTTACCGTGGTGCCTCCTTCGTACCGCTTTGACCTTCAGATCGAAGAGGACTTGATTGAAGAAGTCGTGCGCATGGTCGGCTATGACAAGCTCCCGACCACACCACCGACCGGGCCGATTGTCCCCAAACTGCTTTCGGAGTCGCGGCGCGGGCCGTTTGCCGTGCGACGCTTGCTTGCGGCGCTCGGCTATCAGGAAACGATCAATTTCAGTTTTGTGGACGAGCGTTGGGAGCGTGAATTGGCTGGAAACGCGACGCCGATCCGCTTGATGAATCCGATTGCGAGTCAGATGAACGTGATGCGTTCATCATTGCTGGGCTCATTGCTCCAGGTGATCAAATTCAACATCGACCGTCGTGCGGATCGTGTGCGGGTTTTTGAAGTCGGAAGCGTCTTTCTCCGCGACGCCACGGTCGAAAGCACTGATTCGACGGTTGAAGGCTATCGCCAGCCCATGCGGGTTGCCGGAGTTGCCTATGGCGCGGTGGATCGGGTTCAGTGGGGACAGCGATCGAGAATCGCCGACTTCTTTGATGTCAAGGGTGATATCGAGGCGCTCATTGCGCCCCGGCGGGCGCGCTTTGAGCCGGCCGAACATCCTGCCATGCATCCTGGCCGCTGCGCATGTGTCTTGATCGACGGTTCGCCGGTTGGTCATGTGGGCGAACTTCATCCACGTTGGCGACAGATCTGGGAATTCCCCGCGGCGCCACTGATGTTTGAGTTGGAGCTCGACTGCGTCTTGAAACGCGAGGTTCCGGCGTTTGCGTCAGTAACCCGTTATCAGGCCGTCGAGCGCGATCTGGCTGTTGTCGTTCCGGAGATCGTCAGCCATGCGGAAACGATGGCGGCTGTCTGGGCAGCCAACACCGGAGGACTGCTTCGTGATGCCGTGCTTTTCGACATCTACCGCGGCAAATCCGGCGTGGCAGTTGATGCGACGACCGGATCCACCGCAGGATTGTCGGCCAATGAAAAAAGCTTGACGATTCGCTTCAGGTTCATTAGCGATGAAGCCACCTTGACCGAGTCCCAGATCGACAATGCCATGAAGAACGTCATGGATGTACTGGCGAGCCGATTAGGGGCTCGTTTGCGCACTTGACGGCTATACGTTCGTCGCCAACCAGAGTTCGAGATTTTCGCGAGGATGTCATGGAATTGTCGTTTGAAAGCATGGAAACACCCGCGCTGACCAAAGCCCAACTCGCTGAACTGCTGTTTGAGCAGATTGGTCTGAACAAGCGGGAATCCAAGGACATGATCGACGCGTTCTTTGACTTGATTGCCGACAGCCTGGTTGAAGGCGAGGACGTGCGAATTTCTGGCTTCGGCAACTTTCAGATACGGACGAAGGCCCCCCGACCCGGTCGAAACCCCCGTACCGGCGAGGCCATTCCCATTGAGGCGCGAAGGGTTGCGACCTTTCATGCCAGCCACAAACTGAAAGACCAGATCCAGGGCGATACCAACTAATTCCGAGGTTGGCTCTTTTTTTTGCTTCGCATCGGTGAATAGATGGCATCTTGATGATTGTTGGAGTAATCTCATACATTTCCTTTGAAGTGCATTGATTTACATGGAGAAAATGCTCCCGCCCATACCCGCCAAGCGATACTTCACCATCGGCGAGGTGGGGGATCTTTGCGGCGTCAAGCCGCATGTGCTTCGTTATTGGGAGCAGGAGTTCACTCAGTTGCGCCCCATGAAGCGAAGGGGCAACAGGCGCTACTATCAGCATCATGAAGTCCTGATGATTCGGCGGATCAGGGACTTGCTCTATGAGCAGGGTTTCACGATCAGTGGTGCGAGGAACCGGCTTCAGGAGTTGAGCCAGATCGAGCGGGATCGACGGCGCGAAGGGGACGATTTCTCAGGTGACGGCGCGGGCCAGGATGGTGAGTTCCCGGTATTCATTGATCTTGCAGATTCGGTACCAGAGAACGATGAGCAGACGGCCAATAGCCTCCACTTGATTCGTCGGGAGCTATTTGAAATACGCAACCTGCTGTCATTGAGCTCCATCTGAACGCGCTATAATTGCAAGCTTGTCGGCGTGTAGCGCAGCCTGGTAGCGCACTTGCATGGGGTGCAAGGGGTCGCGAGTTCGAATCCCGCCACGCCGACCATTTTTTCATTGAACGGGTTATGGCCATTGGTGCTGTAGCCCGTTTTTTTTGAGATGCCCGACGCCCCGCAGGACTCACCTAGGCTCCACCCGGAACAGGGTGAAGTGCCATCGACTCAGCATCCTGAGCAGTTGCTGAAGGACGTTGCCGCGCTTCCCCCGTTGCCAGGCGTTTACCGCTACTACGATGCCGATGAGCAACTGCTCTATGTTGGCAAGGCCGGCAACCTGAAAAAGCGGGTGTCAAGCTATTTTGGGCGCCAGCACGACGGAACCCGGGTCGGGCACATGATCGGCCGGATCGTCCGAATGGAGACGACGGTGGTCCGTTCGGAAGCAGAGGCGCTGCTTCTTGAAAACAACCTGATCAAGACACAAAACCCGAAGTTCAACATCCTCTTCAGGGACGACAAGAGTTACCCCTATCTGAAGCTATCCATTGCACGTGACACGCCTGGGGCAGTGCGCGGGACGCCCAGCGCAACTGCTGTTCCGCGCGTTGCGTATTACCGGGGCGCGGTCGATCGGCGCAATCACTACTTTGGTCCGTATCCCAGCGCTTGGGCCGTCAAGGAAACGATACTGCTGTTGCAAAAGGTGTTCCGTCTGCGAACGTGCGAAGACACGGTGTTTTCCAATCGAACCCGGCCTTGTTTGCTGTATCAGATCAAACGCTGTTCGGCGCCCTGCGTGAACCAGATCAGCGTGGAGGCTTACCGAAGGGACGTCGCTAGCGCAGAGGCCTTTCTAAAAGGCGAGGCCCGCGAGGTGTTGCGGGAACTTGAAGGCCGGATGCTGGCGTGTGCCGAGCGACTTGAGTTCGAGGAAGCAGCGGAAATTCGAAATCAGATAAGTGCGCTGTCCCGTGTTCTGCACCAACAGGCTGTTGATACAACAACAGATCGAGATGTCGATATCCTGGTGGCCAAAGTGCAAGGTGGTCGGGCTTGCGTCAATCTGGCGATGGTTCGCGGTGGTCGTCATCTTGGAGATCGACCTTATTTTCCCTCGCATGTCGAAGACGCCATGGTCATGCGCGCAATCGACCAGGTCGCCGATGGACCCGCGAATTCGGGCCACGCCCTGCGGGGGGCAGGCGTGATGGAGGCTCAGATCTTGGAATCCTTCATTGCGCAGCATTACGACGGCATATCGGTTCCTCCGTCCCTTATTACGAGTCACCCGGTCAGTCAGACCGTCCTCGATCTCCTGTCGGAAACCAAAGGGGTCAAGGTAAACGCCACTCATCAGCCTCGGGAGCAGCGCCGGGTGTGGCTCGACATGGCGCAGCAGAACGCCGACCTGCAGCTGACGCGTCTTCTGGCCGAGGAAGGTTCTCAGCAGGCTCGAACCCGGGCACTGATTGACGCACTGGATCTGGCGCCCGATGACCTTGCTGCATTTCGGATCGAATGTTTTGACGTCTCCCATACCGCGGGAGAAGCGACCCAGGCCTCATGCGTGGTCTTTCATCACCACAAGATGCAGAGCAGCGAATACCGGCGTTACAGGATTGAGGGCGTCACCGGCGGAGATGACTACGCCGCCATGCGGCAGGTGCTCATGCGTCGCTACGCGAAGTTGACGTCGGTTTCAATGACAGGCGATCCCGTAGCTGGCGCACAAGAGCATGGACCCATGCCGGATCTGGTACTCGTGGACGGAGGGAAGGGGCAGGTCGCGGTAGCGCGCGAGGTCTTCGGCACACTTGGCATCAGTTTGTCGCTGCTGGTCGGTGTCGAGAAGGGCGAAGGGCGCAAGGTCGGCCTGGAGGAACTGGTCTTTGCCGATGGACGCGAAAAGGTCCACCTGGGTCACGATTCCGCCGCGTTGATGCTGGTGGCGCAGATTCGCGACGAGGCCCATCG